>NZ_JBHSRF010000010.1:2793-181059 GCF_042658925.1 Sphaerisporangium aureirubrum | reverse complement strand
CGAACCCGGAAGTTAAGCTGTTCAGCGCCGATGGTACTGCACCGGGGACGGTGTGGGAGAGTAGGACACCGCCGGACAAACATTCACAACACACCTGTGTGTTGTCACGATAACGGCCGCCCAGACTTGTCTGGGCGGCCTTTTCGCGTTCCACAGAACATTCCTGCTCCCGGCGCTGGGGCCGGTGCGCCGGCGCTCCGCCCGCCCTCTGAGTCCGGGTTTGTTCCGGCGCCGAGGCGGCCGGACGTGGTGCGGCGAACCCGGCGCCGCCGTACGGCGGACAACCCGCGTGCCTGCGCCGCCGATGAAAACGGTCCTTGCCAGAGGGCGCGCTCCGCGCGGAAAGCCGCAAGGGCTGTGTTCTTGCGGGGGACACCCCCGCACCCCCGGGCCTGCCGGGCTCACCCTGCGCCGCCGTGACGCGTTCCGCCAGGCCGGTGGCCCGCCGTACAGCGGCGCCGGATCCGCCGCACCACGACCCGCCGCCTCGGCGCCGAATGACGAACCCCGACGAGACGGCAGGGCTACGTGGCGGCGCGGTCGTGCGGCGCGGTCGTGCGGCGCGGTCGTGCGGCGCGGTCGTGCGGCGCGGTCGTGCGGCGCGGTCGTGCGGCGCCGACGTGCGGCGCCGACGTGCGGCCGAAAGCCCGTGGTGGCGCCGATGAAACGGTCCCTGCGGAGGACGCGCTTCGCGCGGAAGGCGTAAGGGCTGTTCCCCTGCGGGGACACTCCCGCACCCCCGAGCCTGCCGGGCTCACCCTGCGCCACCGCGACACGTCCCGGCCCCTGCCCACCGTGTCCTGTCCATGCTCACGTTGTCGCCCACCCAGAACCCCGGTCTCCGTCCTGAGATGCGCTCGTCAACCCTCAACATCCCAACCCGCGCGGCGCTCATCCACACGAGGGGCCAACCAGAGGAGCCGGTTCCCCACCGTAGGACGGCGCCGGATTCGCCGCACCACGTCCCGCCGTCTCGGCGCCGGAGGAACTGGTCGTCTACTGGCGGCGGTGCCGGTGGAGGACGCGTTGCGGATCTGGGACGAGCGGCGGCTGCGGGCCCTTGGCATCGCGCGGGCGCGGGGGCTGGAATCTCCGGTGGAGCCGGTGGATGTGGGGGAGGGCGTCAAGGGGAGGTGGCGGGTCGATCCGTCCTTGCTGGGGCAGCCGTTCTCGGGACGGGCGGCGCTACTGTCGCCGTTCGACCGCCTGGTCCAGGCTGCAGGCGCACGGAGCTCTTCGAGTTCGGCTATCCGCTGGAGATGCACAAGCCCGCGGCCAAGCACCGCTGGGGTACCCGCGCTGCCGATCCTGTACGGCGGCCAGTTGGTGGGCAAGGTGGACGCCGTCGCCGACGGTGAGGCGGGACTGGTGCGCGTCCATGCGGTCCATCGGGATGTCCCCCTTCACCACGATCCCTGTACGGCGATCAGTTGGTGGGCAACCTGGATGCCGTCGCCGACCGTGACGCGGGACTGCTGCGCGTTCACGCGGTCCACCGGGACGTTCCCTTCGCCGCGATCATGGCCGACGCGATCGGCGAGGGGATCAGGGATCTGGCCCGGTGGCTCGGGCTGAGCGTAGCGCTCCTCCGATGAGTGCGTCGTCAGCCTGACTGGGTGGGGCAGCGGTCCTGGTCTAGGCAGAACTTGGTGGTTAGGGATTGGAGGAAGATTTGGGCGGCTTGGGGGAAGGTTGCGGCGGTTAGGGCGGCGCCGTTGGTTACTTCGGCTATGGCGCGGCGTTCTGCGGCGTCGGCGGTGGAGCCGTAGGTGATGAGGGTGATGGGGACGGGGCGGAGGGGGTCGAACTCGTCTTGCAGGGTGGCTATTAGGGCTTTGTGTGAGATGCCTGAGTTGTCGTCGTTGGGGCCGTCGGTTAGGACGATCACCGAGGTGAGCATGCCGTCTATCTGCTGCTTGGACGCGGTGCGGAAGGCGGCCAGCACGGAGTCGTACAGGCCGGCCTTGCCGCGGGTGCGGTCGGGGAGCTCGCGTAGTTCTTTGAGGGCCAGTGGGGTGTTCTGGCGCAGGGGGCCGAGGGGGACCAGTTCCTGGTGGTCCTTGGCGCCGTCCAGGCCGGTGGAGAAGACCCAGAGGCCGAGGTCGCTGCCTTCGGGCAGGCCGCGGATGCCCTGGGCGACGAGGTCGGCGGTGGCCTCCATGCGGGTCTTGCCGAGGCCGGGGACGGGGGTGTCCATCGACTTGCCGACGTCCAGCAGCAGGAGGGTGCGGGTGTCCGCCAGCAGCAGGCGCATCGTCAGGAGGGAGCGCAGGAGCGTGCGGGGGTCGGGGCTGGGGATGTCGGCGGGCGGGGCGGGACGCAGGCCGTGGCGGGCGTCGAGGGACGGTCCGGCCTTGGCGTCGGGGGTGCGGAACCCGGCGCCGTGCAGGAGCGTACGGCCCGCGGAGGAGACGATGGCGTCACGGAAGGCCGCGGCGGCCTCCTGCGTGGCGGGGTCGGCGGTCAGGGGGACGTAGGGGTAGTCCAGGGAGATGGCGCCCTCGGTGGGGTACAGGCCTATCACCGGGCGGTCGGGGCGCAGGGAGTTGTAGCTCCAGATGGACTGCTCGCTGGCGACGATCACCGGGTCCCCGGCCGACGGCGGGTGTTCCAGCAGGCCGAACAACGCCTCGTCGGACGTCCGGATCGACCGCTTGAGGTTCATCGTGATGCCCCGCACGATCGGCGACAGCTCGGGCCGCCGTTCCGCGAGGGTGTTCAGGGAGTTCACCGCGGCGAGGCCGGCGGCGAAGCGGTTCGGGGCGAGCAGGGTCGTGGACGCCTTGGGCAGCTTCTTCTTGGTCGCCGAGGTGGGGATCAGCAACGCCCAGCTGGGCCCGCCGTCCTTGGCCGCGAGCCGCCCCGCCGTCTCCTTGGTGACCGCGGGGATGACGGGCGAACGCGCGATCGAGACGCTCTGCCTGGGGAGGAGCTTGTCGGCGCCCTGCAGGCGGGCCATGGAGACCCAGATGGACGCGTCGGGGATCCATACGTCGGTGAGTTTGCTGCGCACTCCCAGCTCGTCCGCCACCTCGGAGGCCTGCCGGGTGCCGATGGTCACATCGGCGCAGCCGCCGTCGGCCTCGAACTGCTGGGCGATCCGTTCGAGGGTGGGCGCGATGTCGGGGGAGGACATCACGCGCAGCCGCGGCCGTTCCGTGCACAAGGTCTGGGCGACCACCACGTACACCCCGACGGCCAGCACCAGCACCAGGGCCGCGCCCATCGCCAGTGCGGCGATCAGGCGGCGCCGGGCGGTCGCGGCGACGTCCACCGTCCGCGGCTGCGGAGCGGGAGGGCCCGATGCCCACGGATCGTAACCGAGTGGATCGGGATTGCGGTGCCTGCCTGCCACGACGTCACACCCTCTAGCGCGAACCGGTCACAGTAAGCGAAGAACTCCACCCGAGTATCGCGAAGCTACACCGTTCACACCCGTCCCGACCCCAAAACTTAACCAAGCACTTGCCCGGATCTCACTTGGCGAGTCACCGCGTGGAATCTACGGGGCCGAGGCGGCCCGCAGCAACGGCTCGATCCGGTAGGGGACCTGCGTCGACAGGGCGATGGTGGTGTCGGTGCGCTGGACGGCGGGCGAGGCCAGGACCTGGGCGATGATCTCTTGAAGGTGGGCGGTGTTGTGCGCGACCACGCGGCACAGCAGGTCGGCCTGGCCGCTGGTGCCGTGCACCTCAAGGATCTCCGGGACCGACTCCAGCGCCTGGACGGCCTCGGCGAGCCGTCCCTGCGAGATCTGCAGGGAGACGAAGGCCAGGATCGGGTAGCCGACTTCGAGAGGCACGACGGTGGGCCCGAAGTCGCCGATGACGCCCCGGGACACGAGCTTGTCGACGCGGGCCTGCACGGTGCCGCGGGCCACGCCGAGCAGCCGGGCGAGTTCGGTGAGGCCGATGCGCGGGTTCGCCCGCATGGTGGCGAGCAGCCGGGCGTCCAGGGCGTCGATGGAACCGTTGGCCATGCGCAGAGACTACGGCTCGCGGCGAGGCGGCGGAGGGAGCCGGGCGGGGCTGGGCGGAACGACCAGTGACAGGGGGCCGGATGGGGGGTGAAGTGGACGGAATGGCCACTAAAAATGGTCGCTCTTGCCATCGGAACGGCGGATTGTCGTTAATTGTGACATGTTCGAAGAAGCCCAATACTTCGCTCCCGTGGCCACCGGGGAGGACGGCTCGGTGGTCGTCCAGCTCGCCACGAGCCACCCGGGGTTCGCGGACACCGCCTATCGCGAGCGCCGCAACGCCATCGCCGCCCTCGCCCTCAAGCACAAGCCGGGCGATCCGATCCCCGAGGTCGCCTACACCGAGGAGGAGCACCAGGTGTGGGTGGTGGTCGCGCGGGAACTCGCGGCCAAGCACCGGGAGTACGCCGCGAGCGAGTACCTGCGGGGCTGTGAGCGTCTCGCCCTGCCCACGGACCGCATCCCGCAGCTCCAGGAGGTCGGGGACCTGCTGGAGCCGCTGACGGGGTTCCGCTACCTCCCGGCCGCCGGGCTGGTGCCGCTGCGCGACTTCTACGGCGTGCTGGCCGACGGCCTGTTCCACTCGACCCAGTACATCCGCCACCACTCGGTGCCGTTCTACACCCCGGAGCCCGACGTCGTGCACGAGGTGCTCGGGCACGCCAACGCCCTGGCATCCGACCGCTTCGCCCGGCTCTACCGGCTGGCCGGCGCCGCCGCCCGCCGGGTGGAGACCGACGAGGCGCTGGAGTTCGTCTCCAAGGTCTTCTGGTTCACCATGGAGTTCGGCGTGCTCGCCGAGGACGGCGTGGACCGGGCGTACGGGGCGGGCATCCTGTCGTCGTACGGCGAGATCGAGGAGTTCAGGGGCATGGACATCCTGCCGCTGGACCTCACGGTGATGGGCACCACTGGCTACGACATCACCAAATATCAGGATGTACTGTTCCGGGCGGAGTCGATGGACCACCTGGAGGACGTCGTCGGGTCCTTCTGGGACACCTGTGACGACGACGTCGTCGCCCGGATGGTCGCCGACGGGGCCACCACCAAGAGCTCGGTGTGACCGCCGTGCGCGGGGGAGGGCTCAGGCCGGGGTGACCAGCCGGTAGCCGACCCCGCGCACGGTCTGGATGAGCTGGTCGTCGTCGTCGCCGAGCCGGGCGCGCAGCCGTTTGACGTGTACCGCGATCGTGTTGGTCGACATGGTGTCGCCGGCGTGCCACACGTGCCGCATGATCTGTTCGCGCGTCACCGTGCGGTCGGCGTTGCGCATCAGGTAGTGCAGCAGCTCGAACTCGCGCAGCGGCAGGTGGACCGGCAGCCCGCTCACCCGCACCTGGTAGGCGCCCGCGTCCAGTTCGACGCCGCCCACCGTCAGCACGGGCCGCACCCTGGTCTCGCCGGGGAACGCGGCGTGCACCAGCGGCAGCAGCTCGGGCACGCGGTACGGCCGCGCCACGCACGCCGTGGCGCCGGCCGCGAGCGCCTGGACCGCCTGCTCGGCGTGGCCGTCCCCGACGCCGAGCAGGACGGGGACGGGCCGGGCCAGCCGCAGCGCGCGGATGAAGTCGACCGGCCCGACCACCGTCAGCGTGGCGCTGACGAGTACGACGTCAGGCCGGAGCGCCCCGGCCTGTAGCAGGGCCTGCGCCCCGTCGAGCACTCCGGCCACGAGGACGCCTTCGCGCTCCAGCGTGGCCGCGAGCTCGCTCACCATGCCTGCGTCTGGGTCGGCGACCAGCAGCATGGGCGCCGACCTGGTGTCCCCGTCCACTTCAGGTGCCGCCTGCGGCTGGCTCACACCATCTCCTAATCGATCATCCAAAGCGCCCGGTGATGTAGTCCTCGGTCGCCTTCTCGGTGGGATTTGTGAAGATCTTCGAGGTTTCGTCCATCTCGATGAGCTTGCCGGGCTGACCCTGCGCGGCCAGGTTGAAGAAGGCCGTCCGGTCGCTCACCCGCGCGGCCTGCTGCATGTTGTGGGTCACGATGACGATCGTGTACTCGTTCTTCAGCTTGGCGATCAGGTCCTCGATGGCCAGGGTGGAGATCGGGTCCAGCGCCGAGCAGGGCTCGTCCATGAGCAGCACGGCCGGGCTGACGGCGATCGCTCGCGCGATGCACAGCCGCTGCTGCTGACCGCCGGACAGGCCCGCGCCGGGCCTCGGGAGGCGGTCCTTGACCTCGTTCCAGAGGTTGGCGCCCTTGAGCGAGTGCTCGACGATCCCGTCCAGCTCGGACTTCGACACCCGGCCGTTGAGACGCAGTCCGGCGGCGACGTTGTCGTAGATGGACATCGTGGGGAACGGGTTCGGGCGCTGGAACACCATGCCGATGTTGCGGCGCACCGAGACGGGGTCCACGTTGGCGCCGTAGAGGTCCTGGTCCTCCAGGAGGATCTTGCCCTCCACGCGGGCGCCCGAGATGACCTCGTGCATGCGGTTGAGCGTGCGCAGGAACGTCGACTTGCCGCAGCCGGAGGGGCCGATGAACGCGGTGACCGAGCGGGGCTCGATCGTCATCGTGATGCCCTCGATCGCCTTGAACGAACCGTAGTACGCGTCGAGGTCGGAGACTTCGATCTGACTGGCCATGTCGTAACCCCTCTATCGGGCCTTGGCGGGCGCGCGCCACCACGCGATGAGGCGGGCCACCAGGTTGAGCAGCATGACGATCACGATCAGCGTGAGCGCTCCCGCCCACGCGCGGTCGATCGCGGTGTCGTTGGGGCGGCCCATCTGGTCGAAGATGAACAACGGGAGACCCATCTGCGGCCCGTTGAACGGGTCCGGGTTGATGGAGGTGGTGATGAACACCGTGAGCAGCAGCGGCGCGGTCTCACCGGCGACACGGGCGATGGCGAGCATGATGCCGGTGACGATGCCGGTGAACGCCGTGGGCAGCACGATGCGGACGATCGTCTTCCACTTCGGCACGCCGAGCGCGTACGACGCCTCACGCAGTTCGTTCGGGACCAGCTTGAGCATCTCCTCGGCCGATCTGACCACCGTCGGCATCATGAGGATCGACAGCGCCAGCGCGCCGGCGAAGCCCGAGTAGGTGAACCCGAGCACCAGGATCCAGAACGCGAGAATGAACAGACCGGCCACCACCGAGGGGATGCCGGTCATCACGTCCACGAAGAAGCTGATGTAGCGGGCCAGACGGCGGCCGTTGCCGTACTCGACCAGGTAGATCGCGGTGAGCAGGCCGATCGGCACCGAGATCAGCGTGGCGATCAGCACCTGCTCCAGGGTGCCGAGGATGGCGTGGTAGGCGCCGCCGCCGGGATCCCTCGGCGCGATGTTGCGCATCGAGTGGGTCAGGAAGGTCATGTCCAGCCGCGCGAGGCCGTTCTTGACCACCAGCCAGATGACCGACACCAGCGGGACCACCGCGACGGCGAAGGCCAGCCAGACCAGTCCCTGCACGAAGCGGTTCTTCAGCCGCCGGCCGACCGAGACGGGGGCGACGACGTTGACGGTGCGGAAGGCGGCGCCGTTCTGAGGTGCGGTCACAGTGCGGCCCCGGAGTACTCACGCCGGCGGGCGATGACCAGCCGGGCGGCCATGTTGATCAGCAGGGTGATCACGAACAGCACCAGGCCGGACGCGATCAGCGCGCCGCGCCCGATGTCGGTGGCCTCGCCGAAACCGTTGGCGATGTTGGCCGCGATGCTGTTGCCGTTGGCGGACAGCACCTGGAACGTGATCTCGAAGGTGGCGGGGAAGATGAGCGCGACCGCGATCGTCTCGCCCATCGCGCGCCCGAGCCCGAGCATGGCCGCGCTGATGACGCCGGGACGGCCGAACGGCAGCACCGCCATCCGGATCATCTCCCAGCGCGTGGCGCCGAGCGCGAGCGAGGCCTCCTCCAGCGACTTGGGAGCCTGGAGGAACACCTCGCGGGAGATCGCCGCGATGATCGGCAGGATCATGATGGCGAGCACCACGGAGGCGGTGAGGATGGAGCGGCCGACGATCTGGTCCCCGCCGAACAGGGGGATCCACCCGAAGTAGGTGTTGAGGAAATTCGACGGGCCGGTCATGAACGGGACCAGGAAGATGACGCCCCAGAGTCCGTACACGACGCTCGGCACCGCGGCCAGCAGGTCGATGATGTAGCCGAGCACGCCGGCCAGGCGGCGCGGCGCGTAGTGGGAGATGAACAGCGCCACGCCGACCGCCACCGGCAGCGCCATGATCAGGGCGAGCAGTGAGCTGATCACCGTGCCGAACGCGAGCGCCGCGATGCCGAACACCGGCACCGTGCCGTTGGGCGCCCAGATCTGCTCGGTGAAGAAGTTCGCGGTGTTCGCCTGGAGCGCGGGGATGGCCCGGACGATGAGGAAGACCGCGATCGCCGCCATGATGACCAGGAGCAGAATGCCCGCGCCTGTCGCGGAGTACCGGAACGGGCCTTCACCGAGAGTGCGCCGGAAGGCGGGCCGGCCGGCAGCCGGCCCGCCTTCACGAGTGCGAAGCGACGTGGCCATCAGTTAGGAGATCGCGTCGATCGCCGTACGCACCTTGCCGACCAGGGCCGTGGGCAGCGGGGCGTAGCCGAGGCCGGTCAGGGCCTGCTGCCCGGCGTCGCTCGCCATGTAGGCCAGGAACGGCTTGACGACCTTGAGCTCGTCGGCGGAGAGACCCTTCTCGCAGGTGATCTCGTAGGTCACCAGGACGATCGGGTAGGCGCCCGCCGCGCTGGTGGCGTAGTCGATCTTGAGCTTGAGGTCGTTGCCGGCGCCCTCGACCTCGGCGGCCTCGACCGTCTTGGCGGCGCTCTCGGGGGTCAGCTCGACGAACTCGCCCGAGCCGTTGGCGACCTTGGCCTTGGCGAGGCTGGAGTTCTCCGCGTAGGAGAGCTCGACGTAGCTGATGGCGCCCTCGGTGGACTTGACGGCCTGAGCGATGCCGTCGGAGCCCTTGGCGCCCTGGCCCTTGGCCTCGGCGGGCCACGCCTTGGCGGGCTCGTACGGCCACTTGTAGGCGGCCAGGAACTTGGTGAAGTTGTCGCTGGTGCCCGACTCGTCCGACCGGTGGAACGGCTGGATGGCGGTCGACGGCAGCTTCGCGTCGGGGTTGTCCTTCTTGATGGCGGCGTCGTCCCACTTGGTGATCTTGCCGTCGAAGATGGCCACCAGGTTCGCCGGGGTGAGCTGCAGGCCGTCCACACCGGGCACGTTGAAGACAACGGCGACCGGGCCGGTCACCATCGGCAGGTTGATCGCCTTGCCGGTCTTGCAACGGGCGTCGGCCTGCGCCGGCTCGCCCTTGTCCTCCTTCAGCGCGGAGTCCGAGCCCGCGAAGGCGATGGTGCCCTGGATGAAGGACTGGACGCCGGCACCGGAGCCGCTCGGCTGGTAGTTGATGCTCACACCGGGGTTCGCCGACTGGAACTGCTTGGTCCACTCGGCGATCGAGTTGGCCTGAGCGGAGGAACCGGCCGCGTTGATGGTGCCGCTCAGCGCGGCGCCACTCGCGTCGCCCGAAGGAGCGGCGGCGGCGTCGTTGGCGCCGGGGTTGTTGTCGGTGCCGCACGCAGCGAGCGAAAGCACGCCGGCGATGGCGGCCGCGGCGAGCCGGCCTGCATATCTCACAGTTGTGTCCTTCCACGTTGTTCTCTCAACGGGTAGGACGCTAGGGATCCAAGATGACTTCATACTGGGATAAAGGTGAACGAGGGGTGAACGGGCCAGGTCGCTCTCGTTGTGAACGGTCCAACACGCTTTGCCCGGCCTTGACGAACCCCGTGCGGCGGGTCGGCGCGCCGCGCGCCCGCCGCCGTCCATGGTACGGCCTCCCGTGCCCGCCGTGTGACCGTCCGGTTCCTTTCGGTGAACACGACTGTGGCGCCCGGGGGCAGGCACAGGGGCGCGGAGGTGCCGTAGCGTCGGGGCACATCGACGGTGAGGAGGGTCGCGTGCTTCCAGGATGCGGGAACTGCAGCTGTTACCTCGACGATCGGGTGATCTCCCGGCCCCCGGACGAGCGCTGAGCCGCTCCCCGGCGGGCCCGGTCGCCGTCACGGTGAACGGCCCGCCGGGGCGCGCGCTGAACGGACGCTGGCGTCGTCAGTCCCCGAGGCGCTTGATCACCTCGGCGTGCAGCGCCGGATTCGCGCACACCATGCTGCCGCCCTCGACGTCGGCCGCGCCGGAGAGATCGGTCCAGACGCCCCCCGCCTCCTCGACGATCACGGTGAGCGCCGCCATGTCCCAGGGCGACAGCTCGGGCTCGGCCGAGATGTCCACCGCCCCCTCGGCGACCAGCATGTGCGACCAGAAGTCGCCGTACGCGCGGGTGCGCCACACGGCCCTGGTGAGGTCGACGACGGCGTCCAGCCGGTCCCGCTCCTCCCAGCCGCCGAGGCTGGAGAACGAGAACGACGCGTCGGACAGCCGGCTCACCGCCGAGACGTGGCACCGGCTGGCCTTGGTCAGCCCGCGACCGGTCCACGCGCCGCCGCCCTTGGCCGCCCACCAGCGGCGTCCGAGCGCCGGGGCGGACACCACGCCGACGACCACCTCGCCGAACTCCACCAGCGCGATCAGCGTGGCCCACACGGGGACGCCGCGCACGTAGTTCTTGGTGCCGTCGATCGGGTCGATGATCCAGCAGCGGGTGCCGTGGCCCCGGGTGCGGCCCATCTCTTCGCCCACCACCGCGTCGCGGGGCCGGGCGCGCCGCAGCGTGCCCCGGATGGCCTCCTCGACCGCGCGGTCGGCGTCGCTCACCGGGGTGAGGTCCGGCTTGGTCTCGACCCGCAGGTCACTGGCGCGAAACCGGCGCATGGTGAGATCGTCGGCGCTGTCCGCCATCACGTGCGCCAAGCGCAGGTCGTCGCTGAAGCCCGTCACAACGACAAACGCTATCGTGCGGCCTTCGTCCGCAGCAGTCCCCCGCCCATACCGGTCCGTGCCCGCCGCCCCTTCCCGGCGTGTTCCCGGCGCTCTCAGACGCCCTCCACGGCCTCCTCGGGGAGGTCCTCGCCGGTGTCGTCGGGGGCGCCCTCGCGGCTGCCGAGGAGGCGGCGCAGCGACGCCAGGCGCAGGGGGTCGGCGTTGCCCTTGGCGACCCACTCGTCCAGCGAGCAGTCCTCGCCGCGGTGCGTGCAGCCCTTCGGGCAGTGGACGGCGCCCTCGGCGAGGTCGGGGAACGCGGCGAGGACGTTGTCGATCACCACGTGGCCGAGGCCGAAGCTCCGCACGCCGGGGGTGTCGATGATCCAGCCGCCGCCGGGCAGCTCCAGCGCCACCGCCGAGCTCGAGGTGTGCCGCCCGCGCCCGGTCACGGCGTTCACCTGCGACACCGCCCGCCCGGCGTCCGGCACCAGCGCGTTGACCAGGGTGGACTTGCCCACCCCCGAGTGGCCGACCAGCACGCTGAGCCGCCCGTCCAGCCGGGCCCGGAGCTCGCCGAGGTCGCCGCCCCTGCGCACCACGAGGTAGGGCACGCCGAGCGGCTCGTACCGGGCGATGAGGTCGTCCGGCGCGGCGAGGTCGACCTTGGTCAGGCACAGCAGCGGCTCGATCTCGGCGTCGAACGCCGCCACCAGCACCCGGTCGATCATGCGCGGCCGGGGCGGTGGGTCGGCGAGCGCGGCCACGATCACCAGCTGGTCGGCGTTGGCGACGATGGGACGCTCCACCTCGTCGGTGTCGTCGGCGCTGCGCCGCAGCATGGATGTGCGCGGCTCGACCCGGACGATCCGCGCCAGCGTGTCCGGCCGCCCCGTGGTGTCGCCGACCAGCCCCACGCGGTCGCCCACGACGATGCCCTTGCGGCCGAGCTCGCGGGCCCGCATGGCCGTCACCGCGACCGGCTCCGCGCCGTCCGCCGGGCGCCCGGTGAGGTCGGTGCCGACCAGGCAGGTGTACCGGCCGCGGTCGACCGCCACCACGGCCGCCGCCACGGCGTCGTCGTGCGCGGGACGGCGCCGCGTGCGCGGCCGGGATCCCTTGCCCGGCCGGACGCGTACGTCCTCCTCGTCGTACTCCCGTCGTCTCAGCGGCCGTCCCCCAACATCAGCGCCCACATGCGGGCGAACTCGGGAAGGGTCTTGGCGGTGGTCGCGATGTCCTCGACCTGGACGCCGGGGACGGCGAGGCCGATCATCGCGCCCGCCGTGGCCATGCGGTGGTCGGCGTAGCTGCGGAAGACGCCGGCCCGCAGCGGTCGCGGCCGGATGACCAGGCCGTCCTCGGTCTCGGTCACGTCGCCGCCGAGGCCGTTGATCTCGGTGGCCAGCGCGGCCAGCCGGTCGGTCTCGTGCCCGCGCAGGTGGGCGACGCCGCGCAGCGTGCTCGGGGAGTCCGCCAGGGCGGCCAGCGCCGCGACGGAGGGGGTCAGCTCGCCGACGTCGTGCAGGTCGGCGTCGATGCCGGTCAGCCCGCCGCCGCCGCTCACCGTCAGCCCCTCGGGGCCGCGGGTGACCGTGGCGCCCATGTCGGCCAGCAGGCCGCGCAGCGCGTCGCCGGGCTGGGTGGTGTGCTCGGGCCAGCCGGGCACGGTGACGCCGCCGCCGGTGATCGCGGCGGCGCCGAGGAACGGGGCGGCGTTCGACAGGTCGGGCTCGACGGTCACGTCGTGGGCGGCGATCGGGCCCGGCTCGACCCGCCAGATGTCGGGCTCGGTGTCGTCCACGCTCACCCCGGCGGCGCGGAGCATGGCCGTGGTCATCTCGATGTGGGGCATGGACGGCACCGGCGGGCCGTCGTGGCGCACGATCACGCCCTTGGCGAAGCGCGGGGCGGCGAGCAGGAGCCCGGAGACCAGCTGGGAGGACGCCGAGGCGTCCAGGGTGACCTCGCCGCCGGTCAACGGCCCGGAGATGGTGAACGGCAGCGCGTCGCCGTGCACGTCGGCGCCGAGGGAGCGCAGCGCGGACAGGATGGGGCCCATCGGCCGCACCCGGGCCTGCGGGTCGCCGTCGAAGGCGACCGGCTCGGCGGCCAGCGCGGCGACCGGGGGGACGAACCGCATGACCGTGCCGGCCAGGCCGACGTCGATGGAGGCGCCGCCGCGGATCGCGTGCGGCACCACGTGCCAGTCGGCCGCGGACGCGCCCCGGCCGGTGGAGGTCAGCTCGGCGCCGAGGGCGCGCAGCGCGGCCACCATGAGGTCGGCGTCGCGGCTGCGCAGGGCCCCGTGGACGGTGCTCGGGCCGTCGGCGAGCGCGGCGAGCAGCAGCGCCCGGTTGGTCATGGACTTGGACCCGGGAAGTGGCACGGTCGCGACGACGGGGCCAGGCGCCACGGGCGCCGGCCACAGAGGAGCTGGCATGCCCCGAGCCTACCGGGACCGCCCGTCCCGCAGGGGTGGCGCGCGGGGCCCCGCGGGCCCGGCCGTCCGGTGACCATGACGGGGGAGTTGGTGGCAGGCTGAATGCATGTGTGGGAGATACGCCTCCGCGCGCAAGCGTGAGAAGTTGCTGCAGGAGTTCGAGATCGGGTACGACGGCACGTCCGAGGAGCTCGCCGCGGACTACAACGTCGCGCCCACCAAGAAGGTCTACGCGGTGCTCACCCGCCCCCGCGAGGACGACAAGGACAAGAAGGAAAAGAAGGACAAGAAGGCCAAGCCCGAGCCCACCCGGCAGCTGCGGGTGCTCAAGTGGGGGCTCGTGCCGAGCTGGGCGAAGGACCCGTCCGTCGGCTCCCGCATGATCAACGCGCGGGTCGAGACGCTGGCCGAGAAGCCGTCGTACCGCCGGGCGTTCGCGCAGCGGCGCTGCCTGCTGCCCGCCGACGGCTACTACGAGTGGTACAAGATCGACAAGAAGACCAAGCAGCCCTACTTCATCCACCCGGCCGACGGCGCCGTGATGGCGATGGCCGGGCTGTACGAGTTCTGGAAGGACCCCGGGCGCGCCGAGGACGACCCGGACAAGTGGCTGGTCACCTGCACGGTCATCACCACCACGGCAGAGGACCAGCTGGGGCGCATCCACGACCGCATGCCCATGATCATCACCCCGGACAAGTGGGGCGAGTGGCTCGACCCCGGCCTCACCGACGTCGACCAGGTGCGCTCGCTGCTGGACTCCTCGGCGCCGCGCGGGCTGTCGGCGTACCCGGTGTCCACCGACGTCAACAACGTGCGCAACAACGGCCCGCACCTGCTGGAGCCGGAGAGCGAGGAGGAGTCGCTGTTCCGGATCAACGGAGGCTAGGGAGAAAAGGCTGATTCACATCGGTGTAAGTAACCGGCCGAATGGGCATCCGGTGTAGAAGAGCGATGGCTCATGAGCATACGGTCACCGCCTGAAGGTACCCCTCACTGTGCCGGGCGGGAGTTCCGGGGGATCCCGCGCACGGCGTGTCACAAGATCTTCCCGGAGGTGCGGATTCGTGGACGACGCGACCGCTCGTACTCAACTGGAGAGCATGCTGGCCGAACTCGACCGGTCGATCACGGTGCTACGGGGCGACCCCGACGCCCCCGGTGACCGGTCCCTGGCCGACGCCGGTGCCGACCTCACCGACGCCGACCGGGCGCGGGCCATGCTGGACGTGGCGGCCCGCCAGCGCACGGCCGTGCTGGACGCGCTCAAACGGCTCGACTCCGGCGACTACGGCCGGTGCGTCGACTGCGGCAAGCCGGTCCCCGAGGGCCGCCTGGCCGCCCGGCCCGAGGCGTCCCGCTGCGTGCAGTGCCAGTCCGTGCGGGAACGCCGCCGCTGACGCCCCCGGCCCGCGCCTGCCTCGGGTCCGCGCCCTAGTCCGGACGGCGGGCGCTCGCGACCAGGTGGATGCCGACGGTGTCGTCGTCGTCCGGGTGCGCCTCCAGCTCGGTGCGGACCAGCCAGGCGAGGGCCTTGGCGTCGGCGGCGAGCACGTGGTCGACCGTGGACGGCGACAGCACCGTGCGCGGGCGCACCCACTCCACCTCGAGGCCCGCCTCGGCGAGCAGCTCGCGCAGCTGGGTGCTGGTGAAGCAGCGGGTGATGCTGCCGTCCGGCCAGGGCACCAGCATGACCTCGCTGGTCTGGCACAGGTGCGCCCAGTAGTTCTGCTCGGCCATGATCGCCATGCCGAGCACCAGCGAGTCGACCGAGGCCAGCACCCGGCCGCCCGGCTTGAGCACCCGCACCACGTCCTGCACCGTCGACTCGGCCATCAGCTCCAGCGACAGCACCCGCTCCTCGGCCACCACGGCGTCCACGCTGGCGTCCGGCAGGAAGCCGAGATCGTCGGCCCGCACCCGGCGGATCCGGTCGGACACGTCGCCGAGCCGGGGGTCGAGCGGGCGCCGGAAGTCGACCACCTCGAGCACGTGGTGCCCGGCCTTGGCCGCCTGGACGGGCCAGTGCCCGCGCCCCCCGGACAGGTCGAGCAGCAGGCAGGGGCGCTCGGGTAGCCATCGGCGGAGCTGTTCGGCCACGACGGCGTGGTAGAAGGTCCAGTACGGCCCGAGTGCGCCTGAGCCGTTCAGTTCGTTGGCCGGGATGGGCAGCACACGTGGCTCCTGGACGGTCGGGGCTCCGGGGACCAGCCGGTACGTATCTTTTTCCCCGTACCGGGTCGTTCGTCACCTTCTAGTTACCGGGAACAGATGCTATGCCTCGCGTGTTGCACACGGGCGTAAACACGCGAGGAGGTTCCGTCCCATGCTGATGGCCGAGGTCGGCGATCGGGTCGTGGCGCGCCAGCCGGTATTCTCGGCTGTGTACGGTGCGCATAAGGGGGTGGGTCCGGTCTCAAGGACAGCCGAGGAGACTCTGGAGCAGCGCAGCGAGCGGTTCGAGCGCGACGCTATGCCGTATCTCGACCAGCTCTACTCCGCGGCACTCCGGATGACCAGGAATCCAGCCGACGCGGAGGATCTGCTTCAGGACACCTTCGCCAAGGCGTTCGGTTCGTTCCACCAGTTCCAGCAGGGGACGAACCTCAAGGCCTGGCTCTACCGCATCCTCACCAACACCTTCATCAACAGCTACCGCAAGAAGCAGCGCGAGCCCAAGCAGTCCGGCACCGAGGAGATCGAGGACTGGCAGCTCGCCCGTGCCGAGTCCCACACCTCGGCCGGCCTGAAGTCCGCCGAGATCGAGGCTCTCGAGCACCTGCCCGACAGCGACATCAAGGACGCGCTCGCGGCCCTGCCCGAGGAGTTCCGCATCGCGGTCTACCTCGCCGATGTCGAAGGCTTCCCCTACAAGGAGATCGCCGACATCATGGGCACCCCCATCGGGACCGTGATGTCCCGTCTGCACCGCGGACGACGTCAGTTGCGGACCCAGCTTGAGGACTACGCGCTCGAACGCGGGCTCGTGCGATCGGAGGACGCGTCGTGACGGCGCTCGGCGGCACGCACTCGATCGGCGGCGAGAGCAGGATGTACGGCGGCACGGGCGCCCTGGTGAGGTGTTGGGCATGAGTTGTGGTGGGCCGCACGACACCGACTGCCGGGAGGTGCTCGACCGGGTGTACACCTTCCTGGACGGTGAGCTGGACGAGACCAGGCGCTCGGACATCCGTCAGCACCTTGACGAATGCGGGCCCTGCCTGGAGGAATACGGCCTGGAGACGGTCGTCAAACAGCTGGTGGCCAAACACTGCGGCTGCGACACCGTCCCGGAGGACCTGCGGGCCAAGGTGCTCAAGCGCATCGCGGCGGTCCGCTCCGAGCTGGCCGAGGCCGACTAGGCCTGGTGACGCGCCGGCCGCGGCGGCCGGGCCGCCGCGGGGTGCGTGGCCGCCGGTCAGGCGGCCGATCTCCTAGGATGCCGGGATGCGGGTACTAGTCACCGGCGGCGCCGGCTTCATCGGATCCACTCTCGTCGACCGCCTGCTGGCGGACGGCCACGAGGTCGCCGCCGTGGACGACCTGTCCTCCGGCGACCCCGCCAACCTCGCCGGCGCCACCGCCCGCGGCCCGCTGTTCACGCTGCACCGGCTCGACGTGCGCGACCCCGCCCTGCCCGGCCTCGTCGCGGGCCTGCGGCCCGAGGTCGTCTGCCACCTGGCCGCCCAGATCAGCGTGCGGGCCAGCGTCGCCGACCCCGTGCGCGACGCGCGGATCAACGTCGAGGGCACGGTGAACGTCCTGGAGGCCGCGCGGGCCGCCGGCAGCAGGAAGGTCGTCTTCGCCTCGTCGGTGGCGGTGTACGGCAGGCCCGAGCGCATCCCGGTGCCGGACGGCGCGGCGGCCGACCCGCGCTCGCCGTACGCCGCCTCCAAGCTCACCGGCGAGACCTACCTCGGCATGTACCGCGCGCTGCACGGCCTGGAGTACACCGCGCTGGTGCTGTCCAACGTGTACGGCCCCCGCCAGTCGCCGGACGGCGAGGCCGGGGTCGTCTCGATCTTCACCGACGCCCTGCTGCGCGGCACCCCCACCGTCGTGTTCGGCGACGGCTCCCAGACCCGCGACTACGTCTACGTGGACGACGTCGTGGACGGCTTCGCCCGCGCCTGCGGGTCCGCGGGGGACGGCCGCAGGCTCAACCTCGGCACCGGCGTGCGCACCACCGACCGCGAACTGCACTCCCTGGTGGCCGCCGCCGCCGGCACCCCCGACGAGCCGCGCTTCGAGCCGCCGCGCCTCGGCGACCTGCCCGCCATGGCCGTCGACCCCGCCCCGGCGCTGGACGTCCTCGGCTGGCGCCCGCGCACCGATCTGGTCACCGGCCTGAAGGCCACAGTCGAATGGGCCAGATCTTGTTAGCTGGGGGTAGTGGTTTGATTACGCTTTGGATGCGATTCTTCGACTTCCCCTACGGCCCACGCCGGTTTCTGTAGCCTGAATCCGGACTCGATGGGGAGGCGGAACATGGTGAAGGCACTGGCCACACGCATGTTGACGGCCATGGCGGCCGGCGGTGCCGGGCGTGCATGGGGCGTGATCGTTCTCACGGTCGTCCTGGGCGCGGCGGCCGTCGTCACCGGCACGGGCGGAGTGCCCACGGGGATCTCCTGGATCTGAGCGCGGAGCCCGTGACGGTGGACCTGAGCACGTGCCCGTGACGGCCGGAGGTGGCGGCGATGCGTGATCTCCCTTGGCCGGCGAGGGTGTACCTAGTGGGGCTCGTCGGAGCCGCCGTGGTGATGATCGGGCGCGGCCTGGTCACACCCGACCGGTACGGCGGGCACGAGTGGCCGACCTTATTGGTCCTGGCCCTGCTGTTCCTGGTGTGCGAGTCGGTCCCGACCCTGCTCAACGTCGAGCAGGCGGCCATCTCGGTCAGCTTCTCCGCGGCGCTCGCCGCGGTGGTGCTGGTCGGCGACGTCGGCGCGGCCCTGGTCGGCGCCACCGCCGTGCTCAGCGTGCGGCCGGGGTTACCCCTGTACAAACGCCTGTTCAACGGCGCGCAGTTCGCCATCTGCGGGCACTCGGCGGGCCAGGTGTACACCATCCTCGGCGGCCCGCAGCACGTCCCGACCATCGACGGGTTCCCCGACCTGATCGGCCCCTTCATGGGGGCCGCGGCGATCTTCGTCCTGCTGAACGTCCTGCTGTTCGGGGGCATGCTCTACCTCGCCGGGAGCCTGCGCCCCGCCGACCTCCAGCTGCGCGGCCTGGTGCAGCTCCTCGGCTCCTACCTCGGCTACGCCACGTTCGGCCTGCTGATCGTGGGCCTGTGGGCCACCGTGCAGTCCATCTCCGCGGTGCTGGTGCTGCTGCCGCTGTTCATCGCCCGGTGGACCTTCGGGCAGTACCGCGCGCAGCAGAAGTCCTACGACGCCACGATCGCGGCCCTGTGCCAGGCGGTCGAGACCAAAGATTTCTACACCCGCGGCCATTGCACCCGGGTGTCCAGCGCCGCCACGATGATCGCGCAGGAGATCGGCATGGGCTCCGAGCGCACCCGGGCCATCGGCTACGCCGGCATGCTGCACGACGTGGGCAAGCTCGGTGTCCCGACCAAGGTTCTGCAGAAGGAGGGCCGCCTGACCGAGGAAGAGTACGCCGCGATCCAGCTCCATCCGATGCGGGGCCTGGAGATCGTCCGGGGCATCGACTTCCTGGACGAGGCGTTCGCCGGCATCATGCACCACCACGAGCGCCAGGACGGCGGCGGTTACCCCATGGGCCTCGCCGGGGCCGAGATCCCCGAGTTCGCCCGGGTGATCGCGGTGGCCGACGCGTTCGACTCGATGACCTCCGACCGCTCCTACCGCAAGGCCAAGTCGATCGAGGAGGCGCTGACCGAGCTGCGCAAGGCCGCGGGCACGCAGTTCGACCCCGAGATGGTGACCGCGTTCATCCGGGCCGTCGACCGCAAGGGCTGGGACCCGCCGGGCCGCATCGCCCTGCCGCAGGCCGGCGAGGTGGTGGAGACCGTGGCCAAGGACCACGACGACCCGACGGCGCCGATCGAAGTGGTGTCGGAGCGGTGACGACGGCCGAACGGCCGTTCCATGGCATCGACTCGGGACGGCTCCTGCTGATCTGCGCGGCCGGCCTGGTCACCGTGGCCGGGGTCGCGCACACCGCGACGACCGGGCTGCTCGACTACGAGAACGCCGTGGCGTTCGGCGCGCTGGTGGCCGCGGGCGAGCTGGCCCGGCTGACCATGCCGGGCAACCGCGAGGTCGCCCCCATCGGCGCCGCCGCCGCGCTCGGCTACACCCTGCTGCTCGACGTGGGCGGCCGTCCCGCCCAGCACTCGGCGCTCCAGGTGGTCGCGGTCATGGCGGCGGGCATGGCGGTGGGGGCGCTGCCCCACCTGGCGGTCGGCAGGCCGCCGTACCTCGACGCCATCGCGCGGCGCCTGCTGTGCGGGGCCCTGCTCGCCTTCGCCTACCGCCCGCTGGCGGACGACCTGTTCGTCACCACCGGCCCGCGCCACGACTCGTGGTGGGTCGTGCTCGGCGTGATGGCCCTGCTGATCACCGTGATCCTGGCGATCGACGTGGCCATCGCCGCCCTGCTGCGCGCCGAGCAGGTCCGCACCGCGTTCCGGGTGGCGGTGCGCGACGAGATCAACATGGCCGCGCCGCTCGGCGCCGCCGTCGCGGCCTCCGGCATCCTGCTGGCGCTGGCCTCGCACAGCATGAGCCTGGCCGCGCTGGTGGTGTTCGCCGCGCCGCTGCTGGTCACGCAGATCGCCTTCCGCAAGTACGCGGGCATCCGCGCCACCTACCTCCAGACCGTCCGGGCGCTGGCCCGGGTCACCGAGGTCGGCGGGTACGTCGAGCCGGGCCACTCGCTGCGGGTCAGCCGCCTGGCCCTGTCCGTCGGGCGCGAGCTCGGCATGGCCGAGCCCGAGCTGCTGGAGCTAGAGTACGCGGCGCTGATGCACGACATCGGCCAGCTCTCGCTGCGCGACCCGATCCCCGGCGGCGCGACGGTGCTGACCGACGCCGCCCAGGCCCGCAGCATCGCGGAGCTGGGCGCCGAGATCATCCGCAAGACCGGCGTGCTCGGCCGGGTCGCCGAGATCGTGCGCCGCCAGTGCGACCCCGCCACCCCGGGCGACCCGCCGCCGCTGGCCAGCCGCATCATCAAGGCCGCCAACGCCTACGACGACCTCATGGGCGGCTCCGCCGACCGCGACCGCGCCGCCGCCACCCTGGACCGCCTGCGCCTGGACCCCCGCCGCGAGTTCGACCCCGCGGTCGTCGAGGCCATGGCCAAGGTCGTCGACCGCCCCTCCCGCTGATCCGCCGCACCGGGGCCCGCCCGGCCGTTTCGGATCTCCGTAATCCGGCTGTCCAGGGTGTCCAAGTGCGGAGTAACGCGATGACGCGCGGGATGTGCCGCTTGACCTGCGACTTTGGTGGCGCTTGAGTCGCGGCGGCGATACAGGGGATATTCGTGGGCCGGTGGCTGGCATTGTGGACTTCCTACAGTCGCGACACGGGGGTTCGGTGGTTTCCCCGGGGGTTGCGGGTGCTGTCGCGGCCGTAGGGTGGTGAGCCGTCGAAGGGAGCCTGCCGGTGTTCGGAAGCGTTCTGGTGGCCAATCGCGGGGAGATCGCACGACGGGTGATCCGTACGGTGCGGGCGATGGGGCTGCGGGCCGTCGCGGTCCATTCCGAGGCCGACGCCGAGTTGCCGTTCGTCGCCGAGGCCGACGCCGCCTTCGCGCTCGGGCCCGCCGCGCCCGCACAGAGCTATCTCGACATCGCCCGGGTGCTGGAGGCCTGCCGCGCCACCGGCGCCGAGGCCATCCACCCGGGGTACGGTTTCCTGGCGGAGAACGCCGCGTTCGCCCGTGCCGTCACCGAGGCGGGCCTGGTGTGGATCGGCCCGTCCCCCGACGCCATCGAGCGCATGGGCGACAAGATCAACGCACGGAACCTGATGGAGCGGGCCGGGGTACCGGTGGCCGCGGGCACCAGGGAGCCGGTCGCCGGCCAGGAGCAGGCGCTGGCCGCCGCCGCCGAGATCGGCTACCCCGTCATGGTGAAGGCCGCGGCGGGCGGCGGCGGCATCGGCATGGGCGTCGCGCACGACGAGGACGGCCTGCGCAAGGCGTTCCAGGCGGCCACCAGGGCCGCCGAGCGCTTCGGCGGGTCCCCGGCCGTCCTGCTGGAGCGCTATGTCGCCCGCGCCCGGCACGTCGAGGTGCAGATCCTCGGGCTCGCCGACGGCACGGTGGTCGCCCTCGGCGAGCGCGACTGCTCGGTGCAGCGCCGCCACCAGAAGATCGTCGAGGAGTCGCCCTCACCCGGCGTGTCCGCCGCGCTGCGCGCCCGCATGCTGGACGCCGCCGTGCGGGCGGGCGAGGCGGTCGGGTACCGCGGAGCGGGTACCGTGGAATGCCTGGTGGACGTCGAGCAAGGTGATTTCGTCTTCCTGGAGATGAACACCCGCCTCCAGGTGGAGCACCCTGTGACCGAGCTGGTGACCGGCGTCGACCTGGTGGAGCAGCAGCTGCGCGTCGCGGCGGGCGAGCCCGTCACCTTCGCCGCGGGTGCCACCGAGCCCCGGGGGCACGCCATCGAGCTACGGGTGTACGCCGAGGATCCCAAGCGCTTCCTGCCCGGACCCGGGAAGATCGACGTGTGGGAGGAGCCCGCGGGCCCCGGTGTGCGCGTCGACTCCGGCTACGTCGTGGGGAACACCGTCACGGCGTTCTACGACCCCCTGATGGCGAAGCTGTGCGTGCACGGCGCCGACCGCGCGCAGGCCCTCCGCAGGGCCCGCGCGGTTGTGGCCTCCTTCCGCGTGGAGGGGCCGAAGAACAACCTGCCGTTCTGCGCCGAGCTGCTCGACCACCCCGAGTTCGTCACCGGTGACTACGACACCGGGCTGGTGGGCAGGATGCGCGCTTGACCCTGTCGTTCCGGCACGCGCGGGGCGCGCCGGACCCGGTCCGGTACGGTTTCCGGCCGGCAATTCTTGATCACTCGTTTTGGAGGGGAGTAGCCATGGCGGAGGTACGCGCCGAGCTGGTGGCCAACGTCTGGAAGGTCGTGGTCACCGAGGGCGAGACCGTTGAAGAGGGCGACACCTTGGTCATCTTGGAGTCCATGAAGATGGAGATCCCTGTGATCGCCGAGGATCCCGGCGTGGTGACCGCGCTCAAGGTGTCCGAGGGCCAGGTGATCCAGGAGGGCGACCTCATCGCCGTCATCGAGTGACCGCCCGGCCGCCGCGGCCGGGTGCCGCGGGCGCTCAGCCGGCCAGGCCTGCCAGGAAGCGCTCGCGGTCCACGACCACGCGTTCGATGACGGCCGTGGCCACCGTGCGCCTGCGGTCGGAGGCGGTGACCTCGAAGACCAGGCGCCTGCCGTCGACCTCCACCAGCTCGGCCACCACGTTCACGTGGGTGCCGACGGGGCTGGCCGCGCGGTGTTCCAGCGTCACCTTGGTCCCGACCGAGGTCTGGCCCTGCGGCAGGTGGCTCTGGACGGCCTGGACGGTCGCGGCCTCGGCGACGGCCAGCAACCGGGGCGTGCCGAGCACGGGGACGTCCCCGCTACCGAGTCTCATCGCGGTGTCCCCCCGCTCGACCATGATCAGAAGCTCGGCGCGCAGCCCGGCGGCGATCGTCATGCCCGTCACCTTATTGGATCGCCTGATGATCGACCGCTCGTCCGGCTCGCCCCGGCTTCGGCGGTTGTCGGCCCTGGCGGGGAGCCATGCAATACGCTTCTGGCGTGAGCCCCTTCTGCGACCACTGCGGACGCCGTCCCGACGACGGCGATCACTCCGCGTGCCGTACGGCGCGGCTCATGGAGCCACCTCGCTACTGCCCGGCGTGCCGTCGCCGGCTCGTCGTGCAGGTGACCCCCCGGGGCTGGTCGGCCCGCTGTGCCGAACACGGCATGACGGCGAGCTGATCGGCTCATGTGAACCCAGTGACCACAGGGTTTTGTGATAGTGGCGTGACCTGGTCGCGACACTAATCCGCTTTGTTGGAGAACTCTGGGGTGGCATCGGGTTGATTGGATTGGGGTAAGCGGGGGAGACATGGTGGCCCAAGGGACCACGCTGGCGGGACGCTACCGGTTGGACGTCCGTATAGGCGCCGGCGGCATGGGCGAGGTGTGGCGCGGTGAGGACATCGTCCTGGCGCGCACCGTCGCCGTCAAAGTGCTCTTACCTGGCCGGTCGGACGACCCGGGCTTCGCCGCGCGCTTCCAGGGGGAGGCGCGCGCGATGGCGACGATCAACCACCCGGGCGTGGTGGACGTCTACGACTACGGCGTGAGCGACGTGCCGGGGGCCGGGCCCACCGCCTATCTCGTGATGCGTTTCGTGGACGGCGAGCCGCTGGACCGCCTGCTGGCCCGCCTGGGCCGCATCGCGCCGGAGCCCGCCATCGAGCTGATCGCGCAGGCCGCCTCGGCGATCCAGGCGGTGCACGACGGGGGAATCGTGCACCGCGACGTGAAGCCCGGCAACCTCCTGGTCCGTCCGGACGGCACGCTCGTGCTCACCGACTTCGGCATCGCCCGCGCGGAGATCGGCCACCGGCTCACCGACGCCGGCATGGTGCTCGGCACCGCGGCCTACTGCGCCCCGGAGCAGGCCGAGGGGCAGCCCGTCACCCCGGCCGTCGACATCTACGCCCTCGGCGTGGTGGCCTACGAGTGCCTGGCAGGCCGCCGGCCGTTCGACGGCGACACCCCGGTCACCATCGCGCTGAAGCACATCCGCGAGGACCCGCCGCCGCTGCCCCCCGACGTGCCGCCCCCGGTGCGCCACCTGGTGGAGCGGGCGCTGGCCAAGGACCCGGCGCGGCGCTGGCGCAGCGCCGCCGAGATGAGCGCCGCCGCACGCCTCACCCTGCGGGCCGACACCGGCATGAGCGACGCGGTCGCGGCCACCGGCCTGACCGGCATGGTGTCCGCCGGCCCGCAGGTCACCGGGCAGCACCCCCACCTGGCCTCCCCGGAGACCGGGACGCATCTGTCCTGGCGCGAGGGCGAGCCGGGACAGCCCACCACGGCCACGCCGCCGCCGTACATCCTGTCCGCTCCCACCACCCAGGGCACGCCGGTCGCTTCCGGGAAGGAGCCTCCGGGGCCGCCGCCGGGGCCCCCGGGGCCGCGTGGCTCACGCGGGCGCAGGGCCGCGGCGCCGCGGCGCGGCCGGATGGGACTGGTGATCGGCATCATCGCGGTCGGGGCGCTGCTCGGCGGCGCGGGCGCGGTGGTGTTCAACCAGCTGGCCAACACCGGGGCGTCCGCCGCCGGGACCACCCCGACGCCGACCGTCGAGCCCACCGAGACCGAGGTGCCGGTCACGCGTCCCCCGCGCCGGCCCCGGGTCTCGCCGACCCCCCGCGTGCCGACCCGCGCGGCGGAGCCCACCGGCCCGGAGGCGTCGCCCAGCCCGACCGGCAAGTCGCCGTCGCCGTCGCCGACCATCAAGAGCCCCACGCCGTCGCCCACCCCGTCCAAGTCTCCCGCGGCCAAGAAGGTCGTGCCCGCCGTCATCAACCTCACCCAGGTGCAGGCCTCCACGCGGCTGCGCGCCGCCGGGTTCAAGGTCAAGGTCGACATCAGCGGCGAGCCGACCGACGAGGGCTGCACCCGCGTGCTCGACCAGAACCCCGCCCCCGGCACCTCGTGGGCGGTCGACCGCTACGTCACCATCGTGGTCGAGCAGGGCATCCCCTGCCCGGGACAGAGCGAGCCGTCCACCCCCACCGCGACCCCGACCGGCGACTGAGCCGCGCGGGGCCGCCACCGGTTCCCGGCCTCGGCGGGACCGGTGGGGGCGGGCCCGCCGGTCAGACGCCGGTGGTGGTGCGCGGGTAGGCGATCTCCGGGTCGGTGGCGATGTTGACGAGGTAGGGGACGCCGGAGTCGAAGGCGCGGCGCAGCGCCGGGCCGATGTCGGCCGGCGAGGTGACCAGTTCCCCGGCGCCGCCGAGGGCGGTCACCACCTGGTCGTACCTGGTCTGCGGCTGCAGCTCGGCGGCCACGTCGTAGCCGTACAGCATCTGCATGGGGTGCTTCTCCAGGCCCCACATGCCGTTGTTGCCGCACACCATGACGACCGGCAGCTTGTGCCGCACCAGGGTGTCCACGTCCATCAGCGAGAACCCCGCGGCGCCGTCGCCGAGCAGCAGCACGACCTGGGAGTCGGGCCGGGCGATGCGGGCGGCGATGGCGTAGCCGAGGCCGGTGCCGAGGCAGCCGTACGGCCCGGGGTCCAGCCAGCAGCCGGGGCGGCGCGGCTCGATGTACTTGCCCGCGTACGACACGAAGTCGCCGCCGTCGCCGATCACCACGGCGTCCTCGGCGAGCAGGCGGTTCAGCTCCCCGTACACCCGCATCGGGTGGATCGGGTCGGCGTCCGACGCGAGCAGCTCGGCGTCGCCGGCGAGGGCGGCGGCGGCCGTCTCGGCCAGCGTGGCCAGCCACGGCGCGTACCCCTTGGGGGACACCCCGGCCTCCGCGCAGGCCGTGCCGAGGCCCCAGAACAGCAGGGAGAGGTCCCCGGCGGCCGAGGCCGCGGTGCCGATGTGCGTGGCGAGCTGCGAGGGGGCGTCGGCCAGGTGGACGACCTTGGCGAGCGGGGTGCCGTCCCTGCCGCCGAAGAAGCCGTAGCCGAGCCGGAAGTCCAGCGGCGTGCCCGCCACGATGACCAGGTCGGCGTTCGCGAAGGCGGCGCCCCTGGCCCGGGTGACCAGCAGCTCGTGCCCGGCGGGCAGGATGCCGCGGCCCTGGCCGTTGGGGATGACCGGCAGGCGGTAGTTCTCGGCGAAGTCGCGCGCGGCGTCCTCGGCGCGGTCCATCCAGACGTCGGAGCCGAGCACCAGCACCGGCCGCTCGGCCTCGCCGATCAGCCGTGCGATGGCGGCCAGCGAGTCGCCGTCCGGCTCCAGCGGCGACGGGGTCAGCGTCTCGGTCTCGTGGGCGGGGGACGGCGCGAAGATGTCGTCCATGTAGAAGTCGAGGAACACCGGGCCGCGATGCGGGGAGATGGCGGTGCGGAACGCCGACTCGACGTCCTGGCCGATCGAGTCGGCGCCGCTGGACGTGAACGCGAGCTTGGTGATGCTCTCGAACAGCGGCGGGTGGTCCATCTCCTGCAGGGCTCCCGAGCCCCAGCGTGAGCGGGGGGCCCGGCCGCCGAGCACGACGACCGGCGACCCGTTGAAGTGGGCGGTGGTCACCCCGCTGACGCCGTTGGTGATGCCGGGCCCGGCGGTGAGCACGGCGAGGCCCGGACGGCGGGTGAGCCGCGCCGTGGCCTCGGCGGCGAACACCGCGCTCTGTTCGTGACGGACGTCGAGGATGCGCATGCCCTCGTGGACGGCCCCGTCGTACAACGGGAAGACGTGGCCGCCCGAGAGGGTGAACATGACGTCGGCACCATAGGCTTGTGAAACGGCGACCGCGACGTCGCCGGCGTGCTTTGCAGACTCCATGCGCTGAACTTACCTATTTACCGACGGGTCAATCCTGCGGGCGGCTCCCCGGGCGTGGCGGGCCGCCCCGGCCTGGCCTAACGGCTCACCGGACTCATCCGCGCACAGCGGCAACAAGGGTCACAGGGTGGGTGACAGCGCCTTGATGGGCATCTTCAGGTCGGCGAGGAGTTCGAGGTCCTGCTCCGGCGTGCGGCCGAGGGTGGTCAGGTAGTTGCCGACGATGACGGCGTTGATGCCGCCGAGCATGCCCTCCCGGGTGCCGAGGTCGCCGAGGGTGAGCTCGCGCCCGCCCGCGTACCGCAGGATGGTGCGCGGCAGCGCGAGGCGGAACGTCGCGATGGTCTTCAGTGCCTCGGGGCCCTCCACCAGGGGGTAGGACGCGAACGGCGTGCCGGGCCTGGGGTTGAGGAAGTTCAGCGGCACCTCGTCGGGGGCCAGCTCGCCGAGCTGCCCGGCGAACTCGGCCCGCTGCTCGCGGGTCTCGCCCATGCCGATGATGCCGCCGCAGCACAGCTCCATGCCGGCCGCGCGGACCATCTGGCAGGTGCCCAGCCGCTCCTCCCAGGTGTGGGTGGTGACGACCGCGCCGAAGTGGGAGCGCGCGGTCTCCAGGTTGTGGTTGTAGCGGTGCACGCCCATCTCGGCGAGCTCGTCCACCTGCTCCTGGGTGAGCATGCCGAGCGAGCAGGCCACGTTGATGTCGACGGCCTCCCTGATGGCCTTCACGCCCTCGCGCACCTGGTCCATGAGCCGCTGGTCGGGCCCGCGCACGGCCGCGACGATGCAGAACTCGCTGGCCCCGGTCTTGGCGGTCTGGACGGCGGCCTCCACCAGCGAGGGGATGTCCAGCCAGACCGACCGCACCGGGGACTCGAACTTCCCGGACTGCGAGCAGAAGTGGCAGTCCTCCGGGCACCCGCCGGTCTTCAGGGAGATGATGCCCTCCACCTCGACCTCGGGGCCGCACCACTTCATGCGCACCTCGTGGGCGAGCGCCAGAAGGTCGGGCAGACGCTCGTCCGGCAGTTCCAGGCACTGAAGGGCCTGGGCGGCGGTGAGGCCCCGCCCTTCGTCGAGCACCTGAACCCGGGCGATCTCCAGGATGTCCATACTCATCAGTACCGCTGCTCCCTCGTCGGCTCCGTCACAGACTAAGGGCTGCCCGGAAGCCGGAAGGGTCGAACCCGCCTCCGAGGGGTGATCCAAGTCCGCACCGGGCCACCCGGGCGAAATCATCGCGCTCCAGGGCACCCGCCCCCTCGGGCAGGACCCCGGCGAGCGGCCGCGCGGCCAGCATCTCCAGATCCGGCACGTTGTGCCGCTCGGCGAGGCCCGGACGGTCCGGCCACGAGCCGATCACCACGCCCGCCAGGTCCAGCCCGCGGCCCGCGAGGGCCTCCAGGGTGAGCGCGGTGTGGTTGAGCGTGCCGAGGCCCGCCCGGACGACCACCAGGACCGGGGCGCGCAGCAGCCGCGCCAGGTCGGCCAGGGTGGCGCCGTCCTCGTCGAAGCGCACCAGCAGCCCGCCCGCGCCCTCCACCAGCACCAGCCGGTGTGTCTCCGCCAGCTCGCCGATCCGGGCGGCGGCGTCGGTGAGGGACACCGGGGGCAGGCCGGACGCGCGGGCGGCGGCGGCCGGCGACAGGGGATCGGGGAACCGGGCGAACTCGAACGTCGTGGTCACCCCGGCCAGCCGCACCACCTCGTCCAGGTCGCCGGGCTCGCCGGGCGCCGCGCCGGTCTGGGCGGGCTTGACCACCGCGACCGGCGCGCCGCGCTCCCGCGCCAGCGCGGCCAGCGCCGCCGTCACGACCGTCTTGCCGACCCCGGTGTCGGTACCGGTGACCACCAGAACGCTCACCGGCACCACCCTACGGGCCGCTCCCGGCCGCGTACGCGCCTGCCGCGCACGCCGCCGGGCAGCGTCAGGACCGCGCCTCGCCGGCCTCCTCCTGCGGCGGGCGCCGCAGGCGGGTGACGAACTTGTAGCGGTCGCCGCGGTACAGGGACTGGGCCCACTCCACGGGGTTGCCGTCGGCGTCGAAGGCGTGCCGGGTGAGCATCAGCATCGGCAGGCCGACGTCCACACCGAGGATCTGCGCGTCGTACGGCGTGGCCAGCACGGTCTCTATGATCTCTTCGGCGTCGGTGAGGCTCACGTTGTAGGCGTTGTGCAGGGTCTCGTACAGCGACGCGTGCACCTCCAGCTCGCGCCGCAGGCGGGAGAAGCGCCGGGCCGACAGGTGGGTGGTGTCGATCGACATCGGCTCGCCGTTGGCCAGCCGCAGCCGGTGGATGCGCAGCACGCGCCCGCCCGGGTTGATGCCGAGCCGCCGGGCGAGGGTCTCGTCGGCGGAGATGTAGCTGATGTCCAGGATCTTGGTGTCGGGCTCCAGGCCGACGGTCCGCAAATCCCCGGTGTAGGAGGTGAGCTGGAGCACCTGCGCGACCTTGGGCTGGGCCACGAACGTGCCTTTGCCCTGGATGCGCAGCAGGCGCCCCTCGACGACCAGCTCGGTGAGCGCCTGCCGGACGGTGGTCCTGGAGGTCTCGAAGCGCACGGCGAGGGCGCGCTCGGGCGGCAGGGCCGCTCCGGCGGGCAGGGACTTGGTGAGCTCGAGCAGGTTCCGTTTGACGTCGTAGTACTTGGGGATCCGGGGAGAGTCTTCCGTCACACGTTCACCTTCATCTCGGCCACGGCGGTGAGCGCGCGTCCGATCACCGCTAGATCATCCGAACTCAGGTTGGCCCTTGCGGTCAACCTCAGGCAAGACCGGCCGGACGGGACGGACGGCGGGCGGAAGCATCCGGCGCGCACGCCCAGTTCGGCCATCACGGCCGCCGCGCGCAGCGCGACGTCCGGCGGGCCGAGCACCACCGGCACGACGGCCGCCGCCGGGTCCGTGGCGGGGAATCCACGGGACTCGGCCATGCGGGCCAGCGCCGACGCGTTGTCACGGGCCTTCCTTGGCAGGTCGGGATGGCCGCCAACGATATCAATGGCCGCGAGCGCCGCCGCGGCGGCCGCCGGGGCGAGCGCGGTGTCGAAGATGAAGGGGCGGCCGGTGTCGATGAGCGTCTCCACGACCTCGGGCGCGCCGAGCACCGCGCCGCCCTGCGAGCCGAGCGACTTGGACAGCGTGACGGTGCGCACCACGTCCGGGGCGTCCGCCAGGCCGGCCTCGTGCACCGCCCCCCGCCCGCCGTCGCCCACCACGCCGAGGGAGTGGGCCTCGTCGACCACCAGCAGCGCCCCGTGCGCGCGGGCCGCGGCGTGCATCGCGGCGATTGGCGCGAGGTCGCCGTCCACGGAGAAGACGGCGTCGGTCACCACCAGGGCGTGCTCCTCGGCACGGTCGGCCAGCACCTTGGCCACGGCCTCGGCGTCCTTGCGGGGGGTCACCACCACCCGGCCCCGGGACAGGCGGCAGGCGTCGATGATGGACGCGTGGTTGCCGGCGTCGCTGACCACCAGGCCGCCGGCGCCGAGCGTCGCCACCGCGGCGAGGTTGGCCATGTACCCCGAGGAGAACACCAGCGCGCGCGGGGCGCCCGCGAAGGCGGCGAGACGCTCCTCCAGCTCCGCGTGCACCCCCGTGGTGCCGGTGACCAGCCGGGAGCCGGTCGACCCCGTGCCCCAGCGCTCCGTGGCCCGGACGGCGGCGGCGATCAGGCGCTCGTCCCTGGACAGCCCGAGGTAGTCGTTGGACGCCAGGTCGATCAGGCCGTCGTGGTCGGGGGTGCGGGGACGCGCCGCGCGGCGCAGCCCGGCCGCGCGGCGTGCCTCGGCGGCCTCGCGCAGACGGGTCAGGGGATCGTTGTGCTCCATTGCACGAATCTTCCCAGAGGCCGCCCGCTCGATTCGCTTTCCGCCGTCCCAGCACGCATGATGCACAGGTGCCGACTCTCAGCGACCTCGTCGGGCGCCACACCACTCTTGACCCGGCCGACCTGGAATGGATGCAGTCCCTGGTGTCGGACTGGCAGCTGCTGGCGGATCTGTCGTTCGCCGACCTGATCCTGTGGATCCCGCTCAGGGACGAGACGGCGTGGGTCGCGGTGGCCCAGATGCGGCCCACGACCGGGCCCACGGTGTACCACGACGACGTGGTCGGCACCATCGTGGCGGCCTGGGAGCGCCCGCTGATCGACACCGCGTGGCAGGAGCGGCGCATCTGCCGCGAGGGCGACCCCGACTGGTCCAGCGGCGTGCCCGTCCGCGAGGAGACCATTCCGGTGCGGCGCGACGACCACTTCGTGGCGATCATCCAGCGCTCCACCAACCTCTCCTCGGCGCGCACCCCCTCACGGCTGGAGCTGACCTACCTGCAGAGCGCCTCCGACCTCGCGCAGATGGTGTCCGAGGGCCGCTTCCCGTTCCCCGACGAGGGGCCGATCCTGGTCCGCTCGCCCCGGGTGGGCGACGGGCTGCTGCGGCTGGACCGGGCCGGCCGGGTGACGTACGCCTCGCCGAACGCGCTGTCGGCCTACCGCCGCCTCGGGCTGCACGCCGACCTTGTGGGCACCGACCTCGGGCGCACCACCGCGGCGCTGTGCTACTCCGACGAGCCCATCAACGAGGACCTCATCCTGGTGGCCAGCGGCCGCACGCCGCGCGAGACCGAGGTCGAGGCGGGGGCCAACGTCGTGCAGCTGCGCGCCATCCCGCTCATCGTCGGCGGCGGGCGCATCGGCGCGCTCATCCTCATCAGGGACGTCACCGAGCTGCGCCGCCGCGAGCGCGAGCTGCTGACCAAGGACGCCACCATCCGGGAGATTCATCACCGGGTGAAGAACAACCTGCAGACCGTGGCGGCGCTGCTGCGGCTGCAGGCGCGGCGGCTGCGGGTGCCCGAGGCCAGGGAGGCGCTGGAGGAGGCCGTGCGGCGGGTGGGGTCGATCGCGATCGTGCACGAGACGCTGTCCCACACCCCTGAGGAGATCGTCGACTTCGACGACATCGCCGACCGCGTGATCGCGATGACCGGGGACGTGTCGGCGGCCAACGTGATGCCGCGCCGGGTGGGCAGTTTCGGCATGCTGCCCGCGATGGTGGCCACGCCCACGGCGATGGTGCTCACCGAGCTTCTGCAGAACGCCGTGCAGCACGGGTTCTCCTACGGCAGCGGGACGCTCACCGTGGTGGTCTCGCGCACCGAGGAACGGCTGGACGTCATCGTGGCCGACGACGGCCAGGGGTTGCCGGAGGGCTTCGACCTGGACTCCTCGACCAGCCTCGGCCTGCAGATCGTGCGCACGCTGGTGGTCGGCGAGTTGTCCGGCCGGCTCGCCGTGCGGCCGCGCCAGGGCGGGGGGACGGAGGTGTCGCTCACGATCCCTGTGCTGCCGGCCTAGCGCGGGTTGTGGTGCTCGTCGTACTCGCGGACCTCGGGGTTCCGCGGTGCTCGTCGGGTCCTTCGGCTCAGACGGCCAGGCGGGCGCGGGTACGCGCGGTGCGGCGCTTGAGCGCGCGGCGCTCGTCCTCGCTGAGGCCGCCCCACACGCCGGCGTCCTGTCCGGACTCGATGGCCCACTTCAGGCACGACTCGACGACCGGGCACGAGCGGCAGACCTGCTTGGCCTCTTCGATCTGCATGAGCGCGGGGCCGGTGTTGCCGATCGGGAAGAACAACTCGGGGTCCACGTCACGGCAGGCAGCGCGGTGGCGCCAGTCCATGCGTTCACTCCTTCGTAGGTGGAGCCTGCGGCTCCGTGCGGTGACGGATGTTTGTGAACACTTTCACTAGCAAAGGCGAAATTTTTCCTGGACCTTGGGATGGGGTCCAGGAACATCGCTGTGATCGCCGCAGACCTTTGGGGACAGATTGCCTCCCCAAACGTCCTACGTTCCGACGTCACGTTGAGCTTTTCAGGCATGCCCAGGTCACGCAAGAGGTTTGGGGGAAGGTTTTGCCGGAGATAGATGTCGGATGCGTCACACTATGACGGGAAGTGAGCGGTTAGACCAAAACTTGTAACGCGGCTGGGACGGAAACAAAGGTGACCCGTTCCCGCTCCCCGAGGTAGTCGCCGTCGAGCTGAAACGCCGTGGGGCGGCGCGCGACGAGCGTGAACTCCTCCTCGTCGTGGAGCTGCACCAGATGACGGCCTCTGGCCAGCCCGGCGCGCTCGCCGATGATCTGGCGCACGATGTGGGCCATCGCCACCGGGCCGAGGCGGCGCAGGCCGAGCATGTCCAGGCCGGTGTCGAAACCGGCCCACGGCGTGGGGTTGATCGGCCGGCCGCCGGCGTAGGTCCAGGGTGCGGCGTTGGAGATGATCGCCATGTGGATGCCGTCCACCGTCTGCCGTTTCGGACGTTCCAGGCGCAGCGCCGGGTGGCGGCGGTCGGTCATCAGGTAGTGCCGCAACGCGGTGCCGATGTACGCGGTGGGGGAGGCCTTGAACCCGGCGGCCCGCAGTCCTTCGACCGCCCGGACCACCTCCGCGTCGTAGCCCATCCCCGCGGAGAAGGTGAAGTACCGGCTGGTGGTGGCGCGGCCCGTGGTCCCGCCGATGGTGGCGTCGTCCCAGATCGCCCGGCCGAGGCCGATGGTGCGGCGCCGGTCCTCCCGCAGCGCGTCCAGCACCACGCCGGTCGCCTGCACCGGGTCGTTCGGCAGCCCGAGGGCCCGCGCCATGACGTTCGCCGAGCCGCCCGGGATCACGATCAGCGCCGGGGGCTCGCCCGTGCCGTTCAGCATGCCGTTCACCGCCTCGTTGACGGTGCCGTCCCCGCCGAGCACGGCGACCGTGTCGAAGCCCTTCTCCCGGGCGGTACCCGCGAGCAACGTGGCGTGCCCGCGGTACGCGGTCTCCTCCACCGACAGGTCGACGGCCGCGCCGAGGGCGCGGATCAGCACCTGGCGGGTGCGCCGGTGCGTCGACGTCGCCTTGGGGTTGGTCAGGAGAAGTGCCCGCATGCCGACCAGCGTAGCCACCGGTCATCCGCCCGGTGTACCGGTCGAGTAGGGTCCCGATATGTTCAACCGACCGGCGACCTTGATCGTCGCCGCGGCCGTGCTGGCGGTCGAGGGGCTCACCGCGATGGCGCTCGGCGGATACGCCGGAGTGCAGACCGTCGTCGGCGCGCCGTCCGCCGTGGGCGACTCCATCGTGATCTCCGCGCTCGGCGTCGTGGTCGGCGCCGCGCTGGTGTGGGTGGCCTGGGGCGTGCTGTCCGCCGCCCGGTGGAGCCGCGCCCCGGGCGTGGTCACACAGATCTTCTCGGTGCCGGTGGGGATCTCGCTGGTGCAGTCGGCGCAGTACGTGCCCGGCGTGCTGCTGCTCGCCCTGGCGCTGGCCGGCGTGGGCGCGCTGCTGGCGCCCCCGACGACCCGGGCGATGATCAAAGAATGAGGTGACCCACCCGGCGCCTCGGCGGGTGGGTCAGTCCTCGGCGGTGAGGCCCTCGCGCAGCTGCGCCAGCGTGCGGGCGAGCAGGCGCGAGACGTGCATCTGCGAGATGCCGAGCTCGGTGGCGATCTGCGACTGGGTCATGTTGCCGAAGAACCGCAGCAGCAGGATGCGCTTCTCGCGCGGCGGAAGCCGCTCCAGCAGCGGCTTCAGCGACTCGCGGTACTCCACGCCCTCCAGCGACTCGTCCACGATGCCGAGGGAGTCGGACACGGCGGGGGCGTCGTCGTCCCCGGAGTCCGGGGCGTCGAGGGAGACGGTGGAGTAGGCGTTGGCGGACTCCAGGCCCTCCAGCACCTCTTCCTCGGTCATCGCCAGATGGGTGGCGAGCTCCGCCACGGTGGGCGCCCGGCCCTGGCGCTGCGACAGCTCGCTGATCGCCTTGGTGAGGGAGAGCTTGAGCTCTTGAAGGCGGCGCGGCACGCGGACCGCCCAGCCCTTGTCGCGGAAGTGACGCTTGATCTCCCCCACGATGGTGGGGGTGGCGTAGGTGGAGAACTCGACCCCGCGGGCCAGGTCGAAGCGGTCGATCGACTTGATCAGGCCGATGGTGGCCACCTGGGTGAGGTCGTCGAGCCACTCGCCGCGGTTGCGAAACCGGCGTGCGAGGTATTCGACCAGAGGCAGGTGGAGCTCGACCAGCTCGTCGCGGATGCGCTGCCGCCGCGGGTCGTCCGCGGGCAGCTCGGCCAGCTCACTGAACAGCCCACGAGCCCGCACCCTGTCGGGGACGGTGCTGTCACTGCCGGCCACGGCTCGGGTCCTCTCCGTCACAGCGGCCTCGCAGCGCCTCGGCGCTTGTGCAGCACGATGGCCATGCGATCGGGGGTGTCGGTCTCGGCGTCCACACTGTCGGCCAGCGCGGTGAGAACCATCCAGGCGAAGTCGTCCCGCTTGGGCTCCGCCTGGCCGACCGTGCTCACCTCGACCCGGACGATCATCTCCTGGCCGGTCAGCTCGAACTCGGCGATCAGATCGGTGCCGGGCACGGCATGGCCGAGCAACATGGCACACGCTTCGTCGACCGCGATCCGCAGGTCCTCGATCTCGTCCAGCGTGAAGTCGAGCCGTGCCGCGAGGCCCGCGGTGGCCGTTCGGAGCACCGACAGATAGGCGCTCGCGGCCGGCAGCCGCACGCTCACCGCGTCACGGATCCCCGCCAGGCCGCCGGAGATGCCATCTGCACGCGTCGCTGTCTCGTCGGTCACGTTCCTCCTCGCGCAGAGCTGCTGACTAGCAACTTACCGCCCCCGGCCCGCTGATGCGGGACTGGGACGCGCCGATAGTGCTGATCTTGCGTGATTGCGGGCGGGTTTCCGTGACGTCCCGCTGACCCTGGCTTGACGTCTATGCCCCGGGGCAAACCGCCGGCCCCGCGCGAGCCCTCGGCCGCGCGAGGCCGGTTACCGGTCCGGCCCTCAGGCGGCCTTGGTCTCCCAGAAGATCTTCGAGATCTCGTCGATCTTTCCGAGGAGGTCCTCCGCCTTGGCGAGGTCGACCGTGCCCTTGGCGCCGGCCGCGCCCGCGAGCTTGGTGGCGTCCCAGAAGAGCTGGTGGAGCTGCGGGTACTGCTCCACGTGCGGGGGCTTGAAGTAGTCGGTCCACAACACCCAGAGGTGGTGCTTGACGAGTTCGGCCCGCTCCTCCTTGATGTTCAGGGCCCGTGCGCGGAACACGGGGTCGTCGTTGTCGGCGTACTTCTGCATGATCGCCTTCACGGACTCCGCCTCTATGCGGGCCTGCGCCGGGTCATAGACGCCGCAAGGGAGATCGCAGTGCGCGGAGGCGACGTGGCCTGTCCGCAGCAGTCGTGCGAGCATCGGTTTCCTTCCTTGACGATGACTGGACACTGATGTCCTGTAGTCCCCAACTTACTCGGGTCGAATCGCCACGGAGGAGGGGGATGTCGTTCATGAACGTACGCGTCGCCGGAGACTCCATGCTGCCCGTCCTGCGCCCCGGCGACCGCCTGCTCGTCCGCCGCCGGGCCTTGATCCGCCCCGGCGATCTGGTCGTCGCACGCCTGCCGGGAAACCCGTCCCAGCTGATCGTCAAACGCGCCGTCCTGCGCGCCGAGGACGGCTGGTGGCTGGAGAGCGAGAACCAGCGCGCCCCCGGCCGCAAGGACAGCTGGGACTTCGGCGCCGTCCCGGACGCCGGCATCGTCGGCCGCGTGACCCTCCGCTACGCCCCCCTGCGCCGCCTGTCCCGCTTCCGCTGACGTCACGCCCCGGTGGAGGGCACCTTCGCGGCGTCGCGGCGGCGGGCGCGGTAGGCGGCGACGTTGGCGCGGCTGGCGCACCGCTCCGAGCAGTAGCGGCGGGAGCGGTTGGAGGAGGTGTCCAGGTAGGCGCGGCGGCACGGATCGGACTGGCAGATGCCCAGGCGGTCCACGCCCAGGCCGGTGACCAGGGCGGTCAGGCCCATCACGGCGGCGGCGGCGTACTCGCCGCTCAGGCGGCCGCCCTCGGTCAGGTGGAGGTGCCAGTGGTGGCCGTCGTGGCGGGTGATCTGCGGGTGCACGGGGTGTCTGGTCAGCAGGGCGTTGAGCCGCTCCACGGCGCCGTGTTCGTCCTGGCGGGCCGCGGCGGCGAAGACCGTGGCCAGCTCGCGGCGTAGTTCGCGCAGGATGGCCAGGTCGGCGCGGGTGAGCCGGGCGGCGTCCTTCTCGCGGCCCGCCTCGGTGAGCAGCCGCTTGGCGTCCTCGAGCGAGTCCAGGGCGCTGCCGCTGTTGACCAGCAGTACCGCGAGTTCGGCGTACGAGATCAGGTCCAACGTAGGTCCAGGTAAGGGATGAGTCCGGACTACGAGTATTACACGACCGGCCGCCGGGGCGGTGATCGGGCGCGGCCCGGGGGTTTGCAGGGTCTAGGCGACATATGGGGGTATTGCGAGGAAATGCGGGGGTACGGGCAGATGCAAGGGGATGCCGGGGTGCCGGGGCAGGCGCTGTGGGGCACGATCCGGGCCGGGGACCCCGGCGCAGTGGTGATCGCACCACACGACTACGGCGGGCGTCTGGCGTATGTGGCACAATCGAGCGACGGGTGACCCCCGTACCCCCTCATCAGACGACCGTCAACGACGACGGCCGCCGGGCGGCTACCGAAGCCTGGGCCTCGCTCACTGCGGCGTCTACCGAAGGAATCCGTCCTTACGACACAGGGGTCGCTGTGGCAGTCACGCCGTTCTCCGCATTGGAATCACTCGACCTGGATCCCGCGTTCGCCATGCACCGCGGGGGCAAGCTGGAGGTCCGCTCCACCGTCCCCGTGCGCGACGCCGACGACCTGTCGCTGGCCTACACCCCGGGCGTCGCCCGCGTCTGCACCGCCATCGCCGAGCAGCCCGACCTCGTCAACGAGTACACCTGGGTCTCCGGCGTCGTCGCCGTGGTCAGCGACGGCACGGCCGTGCTCGGCCTCGGCGACATCGGCCCGGCGGCGGCCATGCCGGTCATGGAGGGCAAGGCGCTGCTGTTCAAGGAGTTCGGCGGCGTCGACGCGGTGCCGGTCTGCCTCGACTGCACCGACGTGGACGCGCTGGTCGAGACCGTGGTGCGGCTCGCCCCGTCGTTCGGCGGCATCAACCTCGAGGACATCAGCGCCCCCCGCTGCTTCGAGGTCGAGGACCGCCTGCGTGCCCTGCTCGACATCCCCGTCTTCCACGACGACCAGCACGGCACCGCCATCGTGGTGCTCGCCGCGCTCCAGAACGCCGCCCGGCTCACCGGCCGCACCCTCGGCGACCTGCGGGCCGTGGTCGCGGGCGCGGGCGCGTCCGGGGTCGCGGTCACCAACATGCTGCTCAACGCCGGCATCGGCGACATCGCGGTGTCCGACTCCAAGGGCATGATCTACCAGGGCCGCGACGGGCTGAACCCCGTCAAGCAGGGGCTCGCCGCCCGCACCAACCGCGCCGGCCACACCGGGTCCACCGAGGAGGCGCTGGCCGGGGCCGACGTGTTCATCGGCCTGTCCGGCTCCACGCTCGCCGAGCGGGCCGTGGCGTCCATGGCGGGCGACGCGATCGTCTTCGCGCTGTCCAACCCGACGCCCGAGATCCACCCCGACCTCGCCCGGCGGCACGCCAGGGTCGTGGCCACCGGCCGGTCCGACTTCCCCAACCAGATCAACAACGTGCTGGCCTTCCCCGGCGTGTTCCGCGGCGCGCTGGACGTGCGCGCCTCGGCCATCACCGAGAACATGAAGGTCGCCGCGGCCCGCGCGCTGGCCGGCGTGGTGGGCGGCGACCTGGCGCACGACTACGTCATCCCCAGCCCGTTCGACGCCCGCGTCGCGCCTGCGGTGATCGCCGCGGTCGCCGCCCAGGCCCGCCAGGACGGCGTGGCCCGCAAGTAGCGTCCCGCCTTCCTCCAGCTCACCGAAGCCCTGCCCGCCGCGCCCGCGGCGGGCAGGGCTTCTCGGTGACCATCCTTGGTCTGATCGTGAGGTTTCACTCCTCAGCGTCAAGTCTCGGGAATTCCCCCACCATGTCACTCAACGTGCTATAACAAAAACTCTCCGTTACCCACCGGACAAGAGCGAGCACGACGGGCGTACGCCGTCACGCAGGGGAGGGCTTGCCGGGCGGGACGGAACCTCGTTGACCGACCGTGAGCCCTGGGGAAGCGATGCGACGCGAGCCCAACCACCTGCTTCGCCACCTCATCGCCGAGGCCGGCATCTCCCACAAGGGGCTGGCCCGCAGGCTCAACGATCTCGGAGGCGCCCACGGCCTGGCCGGGCTGACGTACGACCACAGCTCGGTGCTGCGCTGGATGGCCGGGCAGCGACCGCGCGACCCCGTGCCGGAGCTGCTCGCCGAGATCTTCGCGCTGCGGCTGGGACGGCCGGTCACCCCCGAGGATCTCGGGATGGCGGGGGGAGCCACGCCCCTCGATCTCGGGCAGCGCTTCAGCGACGCGTGGCAGGAGGGTGTCCAGATCGTGACAGCATTATGGAGGGCGGACATGGAGCGGCGCAGATTCCTGCTCGACTCCGCCTTCACGGTCGGCGCGGGCTCGGCGGGAGCCCTGCGCTGGCTCACATCTCCCCCCGGTGGATTCCCAGAGGCGGAGGGCCCGCGCAGGGTCGGGGCCCCCGACATCGCCGCCATCCGCGAGGTGACCCGCTCGTTCGGCGAGCTCGACAACCGCTTCGGCGGCGGCAGGGTCCGCGCCGCGGTGGTCAGATATCTCGACTCCGCGGTCGCGCCGCTGCTCAAGGACGGCGTCTACGGCGAGGCCACCGGCCGGGCCCTGGCCTCCGCCGCGGCCGAGGCCACCCGGCTCGCCGGCTGGATGGCCTACGACCTGGAGCAGCACGGCCTGGCGCAGCGCCATCTGATCCAGGCGCTGAGCCTCGCCAGGGGAGCGGGCGACGAAGGCCTCGGCGGCGAGGTGCTGGCGGGCCTGGCACACCAGGCCATCTACATCGGCCAGCCCCGGCACGCGCTCGACCTCGCCAGGGCGGCGCAGCTGTCCGCCAGGAGCGCAGCCGTGCCGTCCCTGCTGGCCGAGGCGTACGTGATGGAGGCCCACGCGCACGCCGCCCTGTCGGACGGCTCGGCGTGCGCCCTGGCGCTCCACCAGGCCGACCTGGCCTTCGACCGGCGCCGCCCGGAGGAGGAGCCCGAGTGGATCCGCTACTTCGACGAGGCCTACCTCGCGGCCAAGTACGCCCACTGCTTCCGTGACCTCGGGGACGGGACGCAGGCCGTGCGATACGCGCGCAGATCGCTCGACATGGACGGCCGGTTCGTCCGGGGGCGCATGTTCAACCTGTCGCTGCTCGCCTCGGCGCACGCCCTGTGCGGCGAGCTGGACGAGGCGTGCCTGGCGGGTGCGTCCGCGCTGGACCTCGCGACGGGCCTGCAGTCGGCGCGCACCAGGTCCTACGTCGCCGACCTGCGCAGGCGTCTCACGCCGCTCAGCGCGGAGCCCGTGGTGGCCGCGCTGGTGGAGCGGGCCGGGCAGCTGGCGCCGGCCGCCTGAGGGGCCGGGAAAACAGGACGGGGCCCGGCGTACGCCGGGCCCCGCACCGCGTGGAGCTTACTTACCGATCTTGCCGGACCACAGGTTCGAGGCCAGCTTGTAGACCGCGTAGGTCTCGCTGTCGAAGTACGGCGAGGTGGCGAAGTCGTAGCGCTCGTTGCCGTCGGCGTCGCCCACCAGGCTGGTCACACCGTTGATGTAACCGAGGCGCTTGGTGCTGCTGTACCCGGCGATCCAGGGGCCGCCCGAGGCGCCCGCGGTGAAGGAGCACTTGATGGCGATCTGCGCTTCGGCCTTGAACGCGCTGACCGCGCCGGCGGCCGAGGTCTTGCCGTAGCAGTACTTCGGCGTGTGCCCGGTGTAGGGGCGGTCGCCATCCGGGTGCGGGCCGGCGGGGTAGCCGAAGGCGTAGACCGGCTTGCCGATGGGCTGGTTCCAGGCGAAGCCCTGGCCGCCCACGTTGTCGCCGAGACGGCCGACGTCCTTCCAGGTGCGCGCCTCGACGCCGTTGTAGACGTTGACGAAGGCGTAGTCGCTGTCGAAGTCCTCGTACACGGCGAGGTCGAAGTGCGTGTAGGCGGACTTGCCCACGTAGATGCCCCAGGGAGCCTTGCCCTGGTAGTAGCCCGGGATGAAGACCCAGCGGTCCAGCGTGTCGCGGTTGGCGTCGGTGTCGTAGACGCAGTGCCCGGCGGTGGCCACCAGGTTGCGGTACTTGCCCTGGACCGACGAGCCGGAGCACCAGTAGGTCTTGCCGTCGAGGCGGAAGAAGATCTTGCCGATGGTGCGCGGCAGGTTGACGTTCTTCACCTTGGTCGGGGTGACCTTCTCCTGGCCGATCGGCGGGACCGTGCCGGTCTTGCCGTCGGGGGCCGCGTCGCCGCCACCGAGCTTGATCTTCGCCTTGGTGGCGGTGTCCTCGGTGTACTTGGTCGCGGACTTCAGCGACTTACCGCCGTTGGCCGTCCAGAACTTCACGGTGTCGAGCGCGGCGGCCTTGGTGGAGGCCAGGGCGTCGTTCGCCGGCGCGGCCGCGGAGGCGGCGCCCGCGGAGGTGAGGGAGACGGCGATCATGCCGGTGGCGATGACCGTGCCACCGAGAGGGAGCATGAAGCGCTTGACTCGGGTGTTCAATGAGACTCCTTGTTTAGCCACAGGAGATGACTCCTGCCCCAGTGGTCCCTAAAAGGGACGATAAGAACCTATCCGGGGGATCTTGATGAAGGGGCTGTATATGGCAAGCGCCTATGAGCTTGGACAAGGGTGGCGATCCGGGCGGGTCATTGATCACCACGAGGGGAACTGCTGGTGGAAGCGGTCCAATGGGCCGTGGCCCAGGCGTTGAGAGAGGTCCAGTGTGAGGTAAATCACATGTTGTGCGGTACACCGCCCGAGACGGATGAGCGTCGTGGGGCGAATGGGGCCGCACAGGGCGCAGGGCCCGGCGCGAACGCCGGGCCCTGCTGGGTGCTGCTGCGTTCTAGCGGAGCAGAACGTCAGGCCTTGGTGACCAGGTCACCGTCGGCGGTCACGATCTTGCCGGACCAGAGGTTGGCGGCGGACTTGTAGATCGCGTAGGTCTCGCTGTCGAAGTACGGCGAGGTGCTGAAGTCGATCCGGCCGTTGCCGTCAGCGTCACCGATGAGGCTGGTGACACCGTTGATGTAGCCGAGACGCTTGGTGCTGCTGTACTTCAGGATCCAGGGGCCGCCCGACGAGCCGGCGGTCATGGAGCACTTGAGACCGATCTGGGCCTCGGCCTTGAACTTCGCGGCCGGCTTGGCGGCGAAGGTCTTGCCGTAGCACCACTTCGGCGTGACACCGGTGAACGGCTTGTCACCGTCGGGGTGCGGGGCCGCGGGGTAGCCGAACACGAAGACCGGCTGGCCGACCTTCTGGTTCCAGGTGAAGCCCTGGCCACCGACGTTGTCGCCCAGGCGACCGGCGTCCTTGTACAGCTCGACGATGAAGACCGTCTTGAAGTACTTGGTGGTGCTGCTCTTCTTCACCTTGTAGGCGATGAAGTAGTGCTGGATGGTGAAGGCGCCATCCACGATCTTCTTGTAGCCCGGGCCGGGGTACGCCTTGTAGGTCGCCTCGTCCACGATGTCGGCCGGGACCTCGGGGTAGCTGAGGTTCTTGGCCTGGTGGAAGTTGGCGTTCTGCGGGATCGCGACGGCCTTGTCGTACTCCTCCTTGGTCACTTCCTTCGTCGCGGTGTCCGCGCCGGGGGTGGCCCAGGGAACGACGATCTCGCTGCCGGTGGTCTTGGCCCAGCAGTCGACGGTCTCGCCGCCGTGCTCGTCAACGCACTTCTTGTACTCCGCCTCCGTGATCTCCACGTCCTTGGCGTACTTGTAGCCCTGCCACTTCTCGTACGCGTCCTTGGAGACGACCTTCTCGCCGGAGTAGGCGATGCCGTTGTAGACCGTGACGAAGGCGTAGTCGCTGTCGAAGTCCTCGTACACCGCGAGGTCGTAGTGGGTGTAGGCGGCCTTGCCGACGTAGATGCCCCACGGCGCCTTGCCCTGGTAGTAACCCGGGACGAACACCCAGTTGTCCAGCGCGCCGGCCTGCAGGCCCTCGTCGAACACGCAGTGACCCGCGGTGGCGACCAGGTTGCGGTACTTGGACTGGACGGAGGAGCCGGAGCACCAGTACTCCTTGTCCCCGACGGTGAAGAACACCTTGCCGATGGTCTTCGGCAGGTTGACGTTCTTGACCTTGGTCGGGGTGACCTTCTCCAGACCGGTGGGCGGCACGGTGCCGGACTTGCCGTCGGGAGCGGCGTCACCGCCGCCGAGCTTGACCTTGCCCGACACCTGCGAGTCGCTGGTGTACTGCGCGGCGGCCTTGAAGTTGGCGCCACGGTTGCTGCTCCAGTAGTCCGCGACCTTCTGCGCGCCGCTGGAGGAAGCCAGGCTCACCGTCTTCTTGGTGGGGGCGGTCGTCGCGCTGGCGGAGGAGACCAGGGTGGCGCCGATCATGCTGGTGGCGGCGAGGGCTCCGCCCAAGGGGAGGGCGAGACGCTTGACTCGGGTGTTCAAGGAAACTCCTTGGGCTGTCGTGGAACGCATCTTGCGTGCCATGCGTCAGTAAAGGGATAGCCATGAAGATACATAGGGGATCTTGGGCTGTACGCCCCATTGGCTATGTATTTTCGGCCTTGCCGGTGCGTGACCCTTTCGTAACCTGATCACTGGATCAGTGACGCCGGCCGCCGGACGCCGACAGCGAGGCTTACTCGCAGATCAGGCAGTATGTGAACCGAGTGGTTCGAATGTGGTCAAAGTGATTTGACGGTCTCGTGGACCCGCGGCAGTGTGACGCAGATCACACTCGATCGATGGAGCCGAATCGGGGCCTCGTTACGTCTAAGCGCCCCACAGGCGGTCCAGCCGGCCGGAAACACCCCTGCGCGGCCCTCAGCGGCGGCCTGCGCGCCGTGCGCGGCTCGCCGGGGGACACGGGCCGCTCCGTGCGGATCGCCCCGAAGGCGCGGACGTGGCGCCCTTCCACGCGAACGGCCCGGAAACGCCGACAGGGCCCGGCGCGAACGCCGGGCCCTGCTGGTTAACGCTGGTACTACATCACACCGCTGAGCTCTAGCTGGCTAGAACGTCAGGCCTTGGTGACCAGGTCGCCGTCCTTGGTGACGATCGAGCCGGACCAGAGGTTGGCGGCGGACTTGTAGATCGCGTAGGTCTCGCTGTCGAAGTACGGCGAGGTGCTGAAGTCGATCCGGCCGTTGCCGTCAGCGTCACCGATGAGGCTGGTGACACCGTTGATGTAGCCGAGACGCTTGGTGCTGCTGTACTTCAGGATCCAGGGGCCGCCCGAGGAACCGGCGGTCATGGAGCACTTGAGACCGATCTGGGCCTCGGCCTTGAACTTCGCGGCCGCAGCGGCAGCGAAGGTCTTGCCGTAGCACCACTTCGGCGTGACACCGGTGAACGGCTTGTCACCGTCGGGGTGCGGGGCCGCGGGGTAACCGAAGACGTAGACCGGCTGGCCGACCTTCTGGTTCCAGGTGAAGCCCTGGCCACCCACGTTGTCGCCGAGGCGACCCGCGTCCTTGTAGTACTCGATGTAGAAGACCGTCTTGTAGTACTTGGTGGTGCTGGTCTGCTTCACCTTGTAGGCCACGAAGTAGTGGGTGATGGTGAAGGCGCCATCGACGATCTTCTTGTAGCCCAGGCCGGTGTAGGCCTTGTAGGTCGCCTCGTCAACGATCTCGGTGACGGGCTTCTTGAACTTGGCCTTGTGGTAGTTCACCGGGCTGTTCTCGGAAGGAGCCTTGTCCCAGTCGTCCTTGGACACTTCCTTGTAGACGACAGTGCCGCCCGGGGTGGTCCAGGGAATGACGGTCTCGGCGCCAGTGGTCTTGGCCCACGCGTCGACGGACTCGCCGCCGTTCTCGTCAACCTTCTTCTTGTACTCCTCGAACGTGATCTCCACGTCCTTGGCGTACTTGTAGCCCTGCCACTTGTCCCAGGCGTCCTTGGAGACAACCTTCTCGCCCGCGTAGGCGATGCCGTTGTAGACGGTCACGAAAGCGTAGTCGCTGTCGTAGTCCTCGTAGACGGCCAGGTCGTAGTGGGTGTAGGCGGCCTTGCCGACGTAGATGCCCCAGGGCGCCTTGCCCTGGTAGTAGCCGGGGACGAACACCCAGTTGTCCAGGGCGCCGTTCTGGAGGCCGTCGTCGAACACGCAGTGACCGGCGGTGGCGACCAGGTTACGGTACTTGGCCTGAACCGAGGACGCGGAGCACCAGTACTCCTTGTCCCCGACGGTGAAGAACACCTTGCCGATGGTCTTCGGCAGGTTGACGTTCTTGACCTTGGTCGGGGTGACCTTCTCCAGACCGATCGGGGGCACGGTGCCGGCCTTGCCGTCGGGGGTGGCGTCGCCACCGCCGAGCTTGACCTTGCCCGACACCTGCGAGTCGCTGGTGTACTGGGCGGCGGCCTTGAAGTTGGCGCCGCGGTTGCTGCTCCAGTAGTCGGCGACCTTCTGGGCGCCGCTGGAGGAGGCCAGGGACACGACCTTCTTGGCGGGGGCGGTCGTCGCGCTGGCCGAGGTGACCAGGGTGGCGCCGATCATGCTGGTGGCGGCGAGGGCTCCGCCCAGCGGGAGGGCGAGACGCTTGACTCGGGTGTTCAAGGGAACTCCTTGGGCTGGCGTGGAACGCTTCCTGCGCCCCATGCGTCAGTAAAGGGATAGCCAGAAGATACAGAGGAGATCTTGTCGGCGGTAACTGGAAACCGAACCATTTTTGGTGCCGGTCCGGCCGTGATCTGCTCGTGACTTGTCGGGCTGTCGACTCCGGCTGTCAGAAGCGGCCGGGCCACCCCTGTTCCCGCAGATCACACCATGTGTGGGCAGAATGGGGCCAATGTGACTTGAGTGAACCGATCCGGTGGGCGTCCACGGGAGTGTGACGCACATCACATCGGATCGAGGGAGCCGAATCGGGGGGTGGCTACGTCTAAGGGCTCGGTCACAAGATCGAACCCGACGCGACGGACAGCCCTTCTGGGGGGTCCTCCGGGGACTTCGGCCGCGCGGCGGAAGTTTTCTCCCCGGGAACGGGCCAAATCACGAGATTTCGGTCGTCCGTGCCGCCCGCACCCCGCCAGGAACGACGAAAGGCCCGGCGATCGCCGGGCCTCGTCAGTGGTTCCAGGGGTGTCAGTCGGTCTTCTGCCGGGTCGCGTAGGCGTACACCTGGTAGGTCGCCGTGTTGAAGTACGGCGAGGAGATCCCGTCGTACTTCCCGTCGCCGTTCAGGTCCCAGGTGAGGCTGTTCACGCCGTTGAGGTACCCGAGGCGCTTGGCGCCGCTGTACTTGATCAGCCAGGGGCCGCCGCTTGCCCCCGCGGTGAACGCGCACTTGCCGAACAGCACGCCGCCGTCCAGCTCCCACTTCTGCGTGGAGATCTTGCTGGTGGCGCGGGTCAGGCACGACTCCATGCGCCGGCCGGTGAAAGGCCGCGTGCCGTCGGGATGCGGACCGGCCGGGTACCCGAACGCGTACGCCGCGACAACATGGCCGCGGTTCCAGGCGAACCCCTGCCCGCCGACGTTGTCCTCCAGCCGCCCGGTGTCCACCACCTTGTAGACCGGCATGCCCTTGGCGTCCTTCTTGGGCGTGCCGTCGGGGTTCTTGTCCAGGTCCCACCGGTAGCCGTGGTGCACCGTGACGAACGCGTAGTCGAAGTCGAAGTCGCCGGTCGCGGCGTACCTCTCGTTGAGGTGCAGCGTGTGACCGACGTAGATGCCGTACGGCGTGGCGCCGTCGCCGGTGTAGGCGGGGATGAACACCCAGGACTCGACCGGCTTGGCCTGCTTGACGTCGTAGGCGCAGTGGCCCGCGGTCGCGACCAGGTTGCCGTACCTGGGGGAGTGGAGGGACGAGGCCGAGCACCAGTACTCGGCGTCGCCGATCCGGAAGAACACCTTGCCGACGGTCGGCGGGAGGTTGACGTTCCTGGAGGTGAGGCTCTTCGGCGCGGCCTTCGGCGGAACCACCCCGTTGAGCGTTGACGCCTTGCCGTTCGCGGCGGCGAGGATGCCGCCCACCTCGGCCGCCGCGGGGCTCGTCGTGGACGCCGAGGCGGTGGGACTCGGGCTGGATCCGCCGCCGGACGAGGTGCGCGGAGCGTAGCTGCTCGCGTGCTTCAGCCGGTCGGGCGTCCACCAGTCGACGACCTTCTGCTTGTCCGCCTTGCTCTGCGCCAGCGCGACGGTGGTGATGCCGTCGGGCGCGGATGCGCTGGAGGACGCCTGCGCCGGTCCCGGGACGGCGGAAAGGATCACACCGGCGGTCGCCAGCGCGCCGCTCAGCGTGAGCATGATCCGCTTCGCTCGGGAGGGCATTCGTACCTTCCAGTGATCAAATACATGGGACACAACAGTGAAGGGCGATTTTTCCAGACTGGGCACCCTTATACACGTGACTTGGTGTTGCTGGGTTCACTTCGTTATGGGACGCGCCCCTGGATGACGCCGGTGGGGGGCCGGGTCTCGGCCCGGCCCCCCACCTCACCACACCCGCGTCAGCTGCTCGTGGAGAGCTTGCCGGTGTACAGGTTGGCGGCGTACTTGTAGATGCCGTACGTGTCGCTGTTGAAGTACGGCGTGGTGATCCGGTCGTACCGCTGGTTCCCGTCGGTGTCGAGCGTGAGGCTCACGACGCCGTTGAGGTAACCGGTGCGCGAGGCGCTCTTGTACACGATCAGGAACGGACCACCGGTGGCGCCCGGGGTGAAGGCGCACTTGATGCCGATCTGCTCCTCGGCCTTGTACTTCGGCACGGCGGGCGCCGCGGACGTCTGGCCGTAGCACCACTTCATGGTCTCGCCGGTGTACGCCTTGTTGCCGTCGAGGTGCGCGGCCGTCGGGTAGCCGAAGGCGAACTGCTTGGCCGTGGTGCTGCGGTTCCAGGTGAAGCCCTGGCCGCCGACGTTGTCGCCGAGACGGCCGGCGTCCACCAGCTCCTTGATGTAGAAGACCGTCTTGTAGTACTTCTTCGTGCTCGACTTCTTCACCCAGTACTTCACGTAGTAGTGGGTGATGGTGTACGCCGAGTCGACGATCTTCTTGTAGCCGGGGCCCTTGTAGTTCTTGTAGGTGGCCTCGTCCACGATCTCCGTGGAGGTCTTGGCGGGTGCCTTGGAGTAGTTGACCTTGGCGTTCCAGGCCGGGGCCTTGTCGAACTCCTCCTTGGTCACCTCCTTGAGCACCTTCTCGCCACCCGCGGTGCCCCACGGCAGGACCGTCTCGCTGCCGGTGGTCTTCGACCAGCAGTCGGCGGTCTCGCCGCCGTGCTCGTCGTAGCACTTCTGGTACTCGGCCGCGGTGATCTCGACGTCCTTGGCCCACTTCGGACCCTTGTAGGCGTCGAAGGTCTCCTTGTTGACGACCTTGTCACCGGTCTGCTTCACGCCGTTGTAGACGTTGACGAACGCGTAGTCGTAGTCGTAGTCCTCGTACACCGAGAAGTCGTGGTGCAGGTTGACCTTGGCGCCGACGTACACGCCCCAGGGCGCCTTGCCCTTGTAGTAACCGGGGATGAAGACCCAGTTGTCCACGAAGCTGTTCTTGTCGGTGTCGTACACGCAGTGCCCCGCCGTGGCGACCAGGTTGCGGTACTTGGACTGCACGGACGTGCCGGAACACCAGTACGGCTTGCCGTCGACCTGGAAGAACACCTTGCCCACGTTGGTGGGAAGGTTGACGTTCTTCGAGACGCCGGCCGTCTTGCCGCCCGCCCCGATCGGGGCGACCGACCCGGCCTTGCCGTCGGCGGAGGCCTTCTGGGTGCTCTTCTTGAGGTTGCCGGAGTGCGTGGAGTCCTCGAGGTAGTTCTTCGCGGCCTTCAGCTTGCTCGGAGTCCAGCTGCCCGCGATGGCCTTCGCGCCGTTGCTGGACACAAGCGAGCCCGTCTTACGCGGCGCCGGCTTGCTCTCGGCCTGCGCCGAGGTGCTGAGGGTCGCGCCGATCATGCCGGTGGCGATGATCGCGCCACCGAGAGGGAGGATCAGACGCTTTGCTCGGGAGTTCATTGAGCTCCTTCTTTGTCATGGGATGCCCGGGAAGGTCCCATGAGTGGGTAAAGAGACAAGCCAAGACCGTACTCCGGCGATCTTGCCTACGGACCCCCAAACCGGACAAAAGGTATGGTCCGTTATCGCCTTGTTATGAAACCGGTGGAACCGGAGAGATACCTGATGCGTCCAATTTCGCTCGTTGATCAGGTCCGGAGCATCTGACCAACCCGCGGACGCAGGGGGCCGGCGACCACCCAGCTCAAGCAAGATCGGGGACACCAAATGCGACCGCACCGACTCCTTCTCACCACCTGCGCCCTCACCCTGGCCGCCACCCACCCCGCCACGGCCCACACCCCCCGAGCGACAACCTCCCAGCCCTCCGGATCGACCGCCGCCCACTCCTCCGGAGCGACGGCCGGCCACGCCGCGGCGGCCGGTGTCAGGGGCGGAGTGACCGGTGCTCGCCCCTCCACCCCCGGCGCCCGCCTGACCGTCCCCGACCTGACCCGCCTCACCAAGCGCCGCTCCGTCCTCACCGCCGCCCTGGCCGCCCGCAAGGACATCCGCCGCGCCCTCCTTCTCAGCGTCGCCAAAGGCGAGTCCCCCACTCCCGCCGACCACGCCGTCCTCCTCCAGTGCGCCCCCGCCTCCGGCACCCACCCCAAGGCCGCCGACGCCTGCCGCCTCCTGGAACCGGTCTCCGCCGACCTGAACGAACTCAACGCGAAACCCGACCAAAAATGCACCACCGAATACGATCCGGTGACCGTCTACGCCTCCGGCCTATGGGACACCCAGCGCCTGAGCTATGAACACACCTTCGTCAACCCCTGCGAACTCCGTGCCACCACCGGCGCCGTCTTCGATCTCGGCACCCGCTGACGTATCGCGCTCCAGGGAATTTCCCGCTCGTTTTTATTGCTCCCTGGAAATTCCTGTCCGGTTGAAGAATTGCTCCGGATATATGTCATTAATCCTTCGATCGATCCTTTGACCTGCTTGAACTCCGCCATGAGCGTCTGGCTCGTCCCGAACCTCGTGACGACTCTCCGTGATTCCTTCCTGAGCCGAGTGAAGTGTGATGCAGATCACACTTGTAATGACACCGGTAGCTGCATACGTTTCAGGTCATATTTGTTGGCCGGATTCTTGCACTGGCCTGCGGGGAGCGATTTTCTTTCACGGGGCTCAAGGGGAAATCAATGCGCCGGTTATGGTCGCGTGCGTCGTTACGATTTGTCATCCCGGTTCTCGCCGCCTCGGCGGTGATGATTTCCGGAGTCGGGGTACCGGGAGAACTGACGCCGAAGGCCACGGCGAAGGCCGCGGTCCCGCCGGAGACACTGATCTCCGCCGCGGACGTGCGAACGCCCGTGCAGGAGGCCGGTACCGCGGCCGGACGTTCTCACGCGGTGCCCGCCGGGGTCACCGCGGAGAAGGCCGCACCGTCGACATCGGCCCGCGATCCGGAGCGCCCGGAAGGCGCGCTGCCGCTGACCACGCGTACCCCGAGGATGAGTCCTTCCGAGCACTTTCCGCCTGAGGTGCGCAAGCGAAGGGCCGACGAGATCCGAAGGCTCCGGGGGCTGTCCGCGGGAAACGACCCCCTGAAGGCCCGCGCGGCCGAGACCCGGGAACAGCACCAGTTGCGGTCCGGCGCCGCCTCGTCGGCCCCGCCGCCGACCCTGTGGTGGACGTACCCGAACGACGCGGGTTCGGTGACGTCCACGACCCCGATCGTGGCGGCGTACGGGACCTCGGCCGTGCCGGCTCCGCTCGACCCGGTGGTCTACGACTTCATCGTGTGTCCCGTCAAAGCCGAGGTGCCGGATGAGTTCGAGGACTGCGCCTTTTTGCCGAATGTAGGTGGATTTGGTGCCGCTCCCGTGGGGGCGGTGCAGGTACCGCCGGGCTACTTGAAGTGGGGCCAGGAGGCCTGGTGGTACGTCCAGGTCTCCGATATGGAGGGCGGCCACATCACGTCCGAGTGGCAGCGGTTCACCGTCATGGTTCCCCAGCCGCGCATCAACGCCGACCTCGCGAAGAGTTCCCACGGCCGGGAGTTCAACGCCCTGGTGGGGAACTACACCTCGTCGGTGACGGACGCCTCCGTCGCGACGGCCGGCCCGTCGCTGGACGTCACCCGCACCTACAACAGCACCGACCCGCGCGTCGGGATCTTCGGCACGGGCTGGTCGACACAGTGGGACACCAAACTGGTGCCCGAGCCCGAGAGCGGAACGCTGCTGCTCACCCGTCCGGACGGATCGCAGGTGAGGTTCGGCGACAAGGGCAACGGGACGTACGCCTCACCCCGGGGGCTCTACTACACCTTGGCCACCGTGAGCGGGGGTGGCTGGCGGCTGATGGACAAGTCCGGGATGTCCTACATCTTCGGCGCCACCGGCCGGTTGACCCGGCTGGCCGACGGGCGCGGACGAGGCGTGGACCTGACCTACGGCACCGGCGGCAAACTCGCCACGGCGACCGCCGTCGGCGGCCGCTCGCTGACGTTCACCTGGACCGGCTCCCACGTGACCAGCGTGGCCACGAACCCCGTGGCGGGCCAGCCGCTGGCGTGGAACTACACCTACGACGGGGACAAGCTGACCAAGGTGTGCGGGCCAGGCAGCACGTCGGCCTGCACTCAGTACAGCTACGCCGACGGCTCCGCCTACCGCAGTACGGTGCTCAACTCCGTTCCCCTGCACTACTGGCGGCTGGGCGAAGCTGCCGTGCCGTTCGCCACGGACGAAGGATTGGCGCAGTCCCTGGCCCAGTACAGCGGGTGCTGTGCGACCGGTGTCCCGGGTGCGCTCGCCGGCTCCACCGACACCGCCGCGTCGTTCTCCGGGTCGTCGATCAGCTACGTCGATCTCCCGGAGAACAGCCTCAACCTGCTGGGCGGGCGCCTTTCGGTGGAGGCGTGGTTCCGGACCAGCACCTCCGGCACCATCCTCGGGTCACAGGACACGCGTTTCTCGAACGACCTCTACGCCAACTACATGCCGGTGCTCTACGTCGGCACGGACGGAAAGTTACGCGGCCAGCTCGGGGGCGAGACGCCGATCACGTCCACCGGCACGGTGAACAACAACGCCTGGCACCACGTGGTCCTGTCCTCCACCGGCAGTTCGCAGATCCTCTATCTGGACGGCGCGGTGGTCGGCACCAGATCCAGTTTCGTCGAGATGAGCAACCAGCAGTACGCCCAGATCGGCAACGGCCAGACCTCGTCGAGCTGGCCCGCGACCACCTCGACCCCGGCCAAGTTCCCCTTCACCGGCCGCATCGACGAAGTCGCGATCTACGACAAGGCGCTCAGCGCCACCCAGGTCCAGGAACACTACGCCGCCCGTCTCACCACGCCGCAGCTCACCACCGCCACGCTCCCCTCCGGCCGCACCTGGGCGAGCAACACGTACGAGTCGGTGAAGGGCCGCCTGAGCACCCACGTGGACAACAACGGGGGGACGTGGCAGGTCGGCCAGATGACCTACGACCCCGACACGGCCGACTATGTGATCACGGTCACCGATCCGCACAACGGCACGCTGAAGACGAGCTATGACCAGGCTTACCAGCGCATCCAGTCGGTGACCGACCAGCTCGCCAAGAAGACGCTCTTCGAATACGACACCGGCGGTTTCCTCGCGAAGACCACCGATCCGAACGGGAACGTCACCGAGCTCACCCACGACGAGCGTGGCAACGAGCTCAGCATGAAACGGTGCCGGTCGGCGGGAAACTGTCAGACGACGTACGCCGCGTACCACCTCAACACGTCCGACCCCTTCGACCCGCGCAACGACCAGATGACCGCGTACCGGGACCCACGGTCGAGCGGCCCCACCAGCAACACGTACGCCACCAAGTGGGAGTACACCGCCTTCGGCGCGCAGTCCAAGGAGACCACCCCGGCCACCCTGGACTTCCCCCTCGGCCGATCGACCGTCTCCGCCTACACCGACGGCACCGAACCGGCCATCGGCGGCGGCACCACCCCCGCCGGTCTCCTGGAGACCTCGACCGACCCCAAGAACAACCAGCGCACCTACGCCTACACCGCCGCCGGCGACCTGGCCCGGGTCACCGAGCCGACCGGCCTGGTCACCACGTACGGCTACGACGCGATCGGCCGCAGGACCACTGCCGCGCAGGTGTCCGGCGGGCAGAACACCGGCACCACCACGTACACGTACGACACCTACGGCCGCCTGTCCAAGGTGACCGGTTCCGGGGTCCACAACGACATCAGCAACGTCACCCACACGCCGGAGACCGGCTACACCTACGACGACGACGGCAACAAACTCAGCGAGACCCTGACCGATCTCACCGGCGGCGACCCTGCCCGGACGACCTCCTACGAGTACGACACCTACGGCCGGGTGGAAGAGGTGACCGGGCCGGAAGGCGGGACGCGCCAGACCACGTACGACCACAAGGGCAACCTGACCAGCACCACCGACGCCGCCGGCGCCGTGCACGCCTACGCCTACACCCCGCGCGATCAGGCCGCCACCGTCACCCTGATGGGCTGGACGGGCAGCCCGCTCGCCCCGCAACCGGCGCAGAACGTGGTCATCCGCTCCTACGCCTACGACGACGGCGGGCGGCTCGCTTCCCAGACCGACGCGCTCGGACGTAAGACGCGATACACCTACAACGGCGACAACTCCCTCGCCAAGGAGATCGCCGACCAGGTCAAGCTCAACGCGTCCAACACTCCCGTCGACGTGGAGCTGACCTCCTCCACCTACGACGCGGCCGGGAATCTCACCCGGCAGGACGCCGGGGGCGGCAAGACCCGGGTGGACTACGTCTACGACGCCGCGAGCCGCATGACGTCCTCCACCCTGGACCCCACCGTCTTGGCCAGGAAGGCCGCCTACACCTACGACGCCAACACCAACGTCACCAAGACGATCTGGACCGCCGCCGGGACCAGCCGCACCGAGCAGGAGTCCTACGGGTACGACGCCGGTGACCGCCTGATCGAGCGGACCGTGGAGAACGGCGCCACGGACCTGAAGACCACGTGGACGGTCGACGACCGCGGCCTGCCCACCGAGGTCACCGACCCCCGGGGCAACGCGGCCGGCGCCACCCGCCTGGACTACACCACCCTGATCAGCTACGACACGCTCGGCCGCACAATCAAGGCCGAGGCCCCGCCGGTGAGCGTCGAACGCGGCGGCCCCGCCGTCACCGAGCGTCCCACCTCGCGCGCCGGCTACAACACGGCGGGTGAGCAGACTCACCAGACGGCCCCCGAGGGCAGGAGCGGCGTCACCGCCTACGACCGCGCGGGCCGCGTCACCTCGGTCACCGGCACCCCGTACACACCGCCGGGCGGCACACTGCTCACCCCGCAGACCTCGTACGGGTACGACGCGGCGGGCCGGATGATCTCGGTCACCGACCCCCGGGGCAATGTCTCCAACGCCGTCTACGACAAGCTCGGCCGCCAGGTCCGGGTGACCGACCCGCCCGCCACGACCGGCGCGACCCGCGGCAACTGGGACTACACCTACACCCTCACCGGCGAGCCCTTGTCGTCCACCGACCCGACCGGCGCCCGCACCGAGGCCACCTACGACGGCCTCGGCCGCCAGGTGACCTCCACCCAGATCGAACGCAAACCGACCGCCGCCGCGCTCGTCACCAACTACGAGTACGACACGGCAGGCAACCTGTTCGCCGTCAAACGCCCCGCCGGCAACCGCACCTCGGCCGTGATCAACGCCGCCGGAGAGGTCACGAGCCGTACCGACCCGCTCAGCCACGCCAGCTCCTTCACCTACGACCTCGCCGGCCGGATGACCAAGATCACCGACCCGCTGGGCAACGCCACCACCGCCGAGTACGACCTGGCCGGCCGCCGCACCGCCGTCAAGGACCTCAACACCACCGGCACCGTCCAGCGCACCTATGGCTTCGCCTACGACGCCGCCGGCAACCTCGTCGACGAGACCAGCCCCCAAGGCCACGTCACCCACCGCACCTTCGACGCCACCGACCAGCTCACCCAGCTCGTCGAGCCGGTAACGGCCTCCGCGAACATCACCACCTCCTTCGGCTACAACGCCGCAGGCGAACGCACCCGCACCACCGACGGCCGCGGCAACGCCGCCTTGGCCACGTACAACACCCTCGGCTTGGTTGAGTCCCGCGTCGAACCCTCCACCGCCGCGCACCCCACCTTCGCCGACCGCACCTGGACCTTCGCGTACGACGCCTCCGGCAACCAGGTGAAGGTCCTCCAGCCCGGCGGCGTCCAGATCACCAACACCTACGACAACCTCGACCGCCTGGTGACCGAAGCGGGCACCGGAGCCGAAGAGCCCACGCAGACCAACGCCTTCGCCTACGACCTGGCCGGCCGCCGCACCACCGCGGGCGACCTGGCCCTCACCTTCAACGACCGCGGCCTCCTGCTGAAGACCGCCAAGACCGGCACTCCCGGCGACCTGTCGTCCTTCACCTACGACGCCAACGACCGCCTGGCCCAGCGCACCGACGCCGCAGGCACCACCACCTTCACCTACGACAACGCCGACCGCCTGCAAACCCTGGCCGACCCCTTGACGGCCACCACCCACACCTACGGCTACGACAACGCCGACCGCCTCACCAGTCTCGACTACGGCAGCACCCGCCCCAAACGCACCTACGCCTACGACACCATGGACCGGCTGACCGGCGACACCCTGAAAACGTCCGCCGGCGCCGCCATCGCCTCCATCACCTACGCCTACGACCTCAACGACAATCTCACCACCAAGACCACAGCCGGCACCGCCGGCGCAGGCGCCAACACCTACGCCTACGACCGCAGCAACCGCCTGACCTCCTGGACCGCCCCCGGCGGCTCTACTACGGCCTACACCTGGGACGACTCCGGCAACCGCCTGACCGCCGGCTCCAAGACCTTCACCTACGACGCTCGCAACCGCTTGACCTCCGGCGACGGCACCACCTACACGTACACCCCTCGAGGCACCACAGCCACGGAAACCAAGGCCGGCACCACCAAGCTCCTGAAGTTCGACGCCTTCGACCGAATGCTCAGCGACGGCGAATCCTCCTACACCTACGATGCCCTGGACCGCGTCTCCTCCCGCACGGAAAGCGGCACCACCAGCCGCTACCTATACGCCGACCTGGCCAACGACATGGTAGCCATGACCGACGCCGGCGGCACGATCCAGTCCAGATACACCCGAGGCCTGACCGGCGAACCCATCGCCATCTCCGACGGCACCGGTCCCAAGTTAGCCCTCACCGACCTCCACGACGACGTGGTAGGCACCTTCACCCCCACCGCGACCGCACTGTCGGCCTCAACCGCTTACGACCCCTTCGGCGAGAAGACGGCTCAAACCGGCATCTCCCCCTCTCTCGGCTACCAAGGCGAATTCACCGACCCCACCACCGGCAAGGTGAACATGCACGCCCGCTGGTACCGGCCCCGCACCGGCACCTTCGCCTCCCAGGACACCCAGACCCTCTCCCCGATCCCCTCGATCCGTTCCAACCGCTACACCTACGCGGACGCCTCCCCTCTGACCGGCACAGACCCAAGCGGCCACATGACCATCCCCGCCAAGGATGATCCCAATGCATATCCAGACAGAGACGACCCCTGGGGCCCGCGAGACAAGGACGGAGTGCCGTACGGCTGCTATGACGATTATTGGGACGGGTCCGCCGTGGGTCGTGCGGCCGACTATCCGTGCACGCCTCTGCCGACGAAGCCTCCCCCTCCCCGGAACAACAACGACGAGTCACCGATGGAGCACAAGTGGGGATACAAAAACAATAACGGCGGTGGCGGCAATAACGGTGGCGGAGGGGGAAACAACGGCAACCCGCCCCCCAAGCAAAAGCTCGACTGTAAGAAGGGCCCCCAAAAGGGCTTCTGCGACCCCCCGCTCTCGTCCCGCCCCACGTGCAAGAACTTCAAGAAGTGCTCGACCGAACCTAATGCCGGTGAACCCGAAGCCCTGGACTGCACTTTCAACTCACCGGACCCGGAGTGCCCGCCCGAGAGACCCGATCTGATCCACTGTGTCGGGTGTGAAGATCCGCCTCAGTCGCCGTCGCCCCAAGGTGAGCCCGACGAAGATCTGATCGACAGACTGCCTGAACCGATCATCAAGATCCCAGGTATCAACACTCCGCCTACTATCAACCCGGATATGCCCGAGTGGTACAACTGCCTGGCCTATGGTTGCGATCCCAATGGTTCCGACTGGCGAAGGTTCTGGAACGGGGCAGGCCTGTTGGCCGGCGCGGAGTTCGGTGGAGCCCCCTCTCTCAGAGCGCCCCGGTCTCCTCGCGTCCCCGTGCCGCCACGCCGTTCCCCGAACCAGAGACCTTGTAACAGCTTCGTGCCCAGCACCTCGGTTGTGATGGCCGACGGCACCCACAAGCCAATCGAAGAAGTTCAAGTAGGCGACCTGGTCTTGGCCACGGATCCCTCCACCGGGAAGACAGCTCCTCGAATGGTCTTGGGTTTGATCGTAGGTGACGGTGACAAGAGCCTGGTGGAAATAACTACGCGACCCGTGGGGGCCAAGACCGGCTCCACCGGGATGGTGGTCACCACTGATAGTCACCTGTTCTGGCTGCCTAGACAACGTGCGTGGTTCCCGGCTGCTCAAGTGGGTCCTGGCATGCTCCTGCAGACTAGTACCGGTGCCTACGTTCAGATCACCGGCGTCCGGAAGTGGACTGCTGATCAGCGCGTTAACAATCTAATCGTCGCGGGTATGCACACCTACTATGTCGATTCAGGGGCAGCCGGTGTTCTGGTGCATAATGGTCCCGATGACGGTGTAGGTGAAATAGTCAGAGATCGAGGTGTCCGCATCATCATCCACTCGAATGATCATCCGCCTCCTCATGCTCACGTGCGAGGTGGCGGGCCGGAGATAAGAATCGGCCAAAACGGAAAGCCGCTAGAGGGAGACGGGGAGTTGACGAAATTGCAACAGGAAGTGGTTGAGGACAATATCAGGACCATCCGCAATAGCGTCAGGAACAGTATGCGTCGATACCGTGGGTGCTGATATGGCCCCATCGACCCGTGCACACCTGCGAGACCTGGCCGAGCAGGTAGGCTCGCAGGTGGGAGATCTCAACGATGAGCATGAACGCTGGCGATTGTACAAGCTGGCTATGGATACTCCGGCGGCTGTCCCCAGCCTATTCGATTGCCTTGCCTTGGAACGCGACCCGGCGGTCCAATCAGCGGCTGTTGTGATGATGATAGAGCGGATCGAATCCGATCAGCGGGGTCGATGGGTGGACTTGCTGCCGAGAGAACACATGGAATTTGCGCGGACACGCATGAGGGAACTCGCCAAGCTGGACGAACTCCGTAGCGGAAATTACAGCGCCGAGCGTATCGCCAGGGAAGTCGCGAACTGGTCGAACTGGCTTCAGTTTGGCGCTGTGAAATACGCCTCGGACGAGACTGTTCTGAATGTTCTTGCCGAAAATGGCCGGACCAAGCGGATCAGGAACATGGCCGTCCAAAAATCTCGGCACAGATCTGATCTCTGATGGCTGGTCGAGCTGGACCCGGCTTGTCGGCGCAGTTGCCGGGTGTGGGTTTAGGGATTCACCACGGACGATTATGGGGCGATCGGAAGAGTGGCAAAATTAAATGGTTGCTCCCGTGGACGACCTGGCCGTTGTGCACTTTTACTGCGGATGAGCCGTGGCCGTCAAATCTTCCAATCGATCTGGTGGTCGTCGCGTGGCTCAGGTGGCCAGTTCCGTGATGGCTTTCAGTAGGCGGTCGACGTCGGATTCGTCAGTGTAGGGGGCTATGCCGGCGCGGATGGCGCCGGTGTCGCCGAGGCCTAGCCAGCGGCTGCATTCGAGGGCGTAGAAGTGGCCGGCGGGGGCGTTGACGGCGCGGGTGGCTAGGAACTCGTGGGCCTTGGTGGGGGGGATGTCGTCGATGGAGAACAGGGTGGTGGGGGTGCGTTTGCGGGTTGGGGAGCCGTGGGGGTGTACGGCGGGGATATTGGACAGGCCGAGTTCCAGGCGGTCGAGCATGGACTGCTCGTGGTGCTCCAGTTCGGTCATCGAGCGTGTCAGGCGGTCGCGGCGGGGGCCGTCGCCGGGGACGAGTTTCGCCAGGAATTCGACGGCGGCGGTAGTTCCGGCGAGTAGTTCGTAGGGGAGGGTGCCGTGTTCGAAGCGTTCGGGGACGGCGTCGGTGGCGGGGAGGAGTTTGTCGGGGTGGATGGTTTCCAGGAGAGCGGGGGAGGCGGCGAGGACGCCTAGGTGGGGGCCGAGGAACTTGTAGGGGGAGCAGGCGTAGAAGTCGGCGGACAGAGTGGTGATGTCTACGGGGGCGTGAGGGGTCAGGTGGACGCCGTCCACGTAGAGCAGGGCGCCGGCGGCGTGGACGTGGGTGGCGATCGTGGGGACGTCCGGGCGGGTGCCCAGCAGGTTCGAGGCGGCGGGGACGGCGACCAGGCGGGTGTGCTCGCTGAGCAGGGCGGTGATCGCCTCGATGGGGAGTTCCCCGGTGTCGCGGTCGAAGGGGGCCCAGCGGATGGTGGCGCCGCGTGACTCGGCGGCGTGGACCCAGGGGCGGATGTTCGCGTCGTGGTCCAGGCGGGTGACGATGACCTCGTCGCCGGGGCCCCACTGCTTGGCCAGGGTGCGGGCCAGGTCGTAGGTGAGCTGGGTCATGCTGCGGCCGAAAACGATGCCTGACGGTACGGCTCCGAGCAGGTCGGCCATCGCGTGGCGCGCCTGTAGGACGATGTCGTCGGCGCGGCGTTCGGCGGCGGTGCGCGAGCCCCGGTTGGCGACGGCCGAGCGGAGCGTTTCCGCGACCGCGTCGGCGACGGTGTCGGGCACCTGCGTGCCTCCGGGGCCGTCGAAGTGCGCCGCTCCTTCGTTCAGTGCGGGAAACCGTTTCCTTACCGCTGCCACGTCATACATCGCGAACCCTCCCGAATGCCTACATATCTTCATCCGCCGCCACGACGATATGCCCAACCGGCCGACCCGGTATGTCCTCAGGCGGAGGGCCAGGCGAAGCGGTGGGTGTGGATGCCGAAGTAGGTGAAGGCCTCGGCGCGGGTTACGCCGGGGACGCGTTTGATGTGGTCGTTGAGGACGGCCAGCAGCTCGGCGGGTTCTTTGCAGACCACCTCGGCGAACAGGTCGAAGGAGCCTGCGGTGAGGACGACGTAGATGACGCCGGACAGTTCGCTGATGCGGTCGGCCACGGCGTGGACGTCGGTGTCGACGCGGACGCCGATCAGGGCCATGACCGGGAGGCCGAGGGCCATCGGGTCGGTGACGCCGACGATCTGGACGACGCCCTCGTCGCGTAGACGCTGGACGCGCTGGCGGACGGCGGGGGCGGACAGGCCGGACGCCTCCGACAAGGCGGTGTAGGACGCGCGGCCGTCGCGTTGCAGCTCGCGCAGCAGGATGTGGTCGACGTCGTCGAGGGTCACGCGACGAGTTCCGCTACGGCGGCGGCGAAGACTTCCTGGTGGCGGTCGACGTCGGCCTCGGTGGTGTCGGGGCACATCAGGGCCATGTTGTGGAACGGCGTGAGCAGTACGCCCCGGTTGGCGAGGTAGACGTGCAGGTAGTCGTCCAGGTGGGGGTCGGCGGCGGCGTTGGACTCGCCGCCGTTCCGGGGGGCGGGGCTGGTGAAGCGGTACTCGGCTCGGGCGCCGAGCTGGGTGACCGACCAGGGGAGTGCGTGCTCGTCGATGACCCGCTGTACTCCGCCGGTGAAACGGGTGGCGAGGGCGATCATGCGGTCGAAGGCGGCGGGGGTGAGGACGTGCTCCAGCGTGGCCCGCATGGCGGCCACCGAGAGGGCGTTGCCGGCGAGGGTGCCGCCGACGCCGCCCATGTCGATCAGGTCGAGGCCGCTCATGCTTTCCAGGCGGGCCGCCACTTCGGCGGACAGGCCGTAGCCGCCGCTCGGGATGCCGCCGCCGATGGCCTTGCCGATGGTCACGATGTCGGGGGTGAGGTTCCAGGCCGCCGTGCAGCCACCCGGGCCCGCGGAGAACGTGTGCGTCTCGTCGATGATCAGCAGGGTGCCGTGGCGGCGGGTCAGCTCGCGCACGCCGTCCAGGTAGCCGGGTTCGGGCAGGACGATGCCGATGTTGGTGAGCGCCGGCTCCATGAGGACGGCCGCCGTGTCGCCGTACGCGAGCTCGCGCTCCAGCGCCGCCAGGTCGTTGAACTCGACGACCCTGGAGGTCGCCGTCGGGTCCACCGGGGCACCCACGTTGCCCTCGCGGGACACCTGCTCGCCGTCCGGGCCGACCACCAGCAGGACCTCGTCCACGCTGCCGTGGTAGCAGTAACTGTCGACCAGGATCTTCGGCCGCCCGGTGACCGCCCTGGCCAGGCGTATCGCCCACCGGTTGGCGTCCGTGGCCGTCAGCGAGAAGCTCCAGTACGGCACCCCGAACCGCCGCCCCAGCTCCGCCCCCACCCAGGCGGCGTCCTCGGTGGGCATCATCACCGTCGCCCCGCCCACCACCCCGAACTGCTCGGCCACCGCGTCCACCGTGGCCTTGGCCGAGTGCCCCGCCATAGCCCCGGTGTCCCCCAGGCACAGGTCCACGTACTCATGTCCGTCCAGGTCGGTCACCCGCGCCCCCCGCGCCCCCGCCAGATAGAGCGGGAACCCGGCCGCGGTCTTGTTCATCCACGTCATCGGCACACCCCCGAACAGGTGCCCCCGCGCCCGCTCATACGCCGCCGCCGACCGAGGATTCCGCTCCCGGAACGCCTCCCGCTCCCGCTCCAGCAACGCCCCGAGCCGCCTGCGGTCAACCATGGCCACCACCTTGGAAATCATTGACATAGACGTGATGTGCAACTGATTCTGAGGTGAACGTACTCTTCGATGGCCGAAATGTGAAGATAGCGGGGTTGCCGGCCGACCGAGGCTACGGGTGTGGCCGCGGCGGGCTCAACGATGAGGGATCAGGGGTGCAGGGTGAGGCCTTTGAGGGTTTTGTCGATGGGGTTGCGGGGGCCGTAGATGGCCAGGCCTACCAGGGGGAGGTCGGTTGCGGTAACGGCTTGGACGGCGGCGCGGTTGTCTTGGTCGTTGCCGGTTTTGAACATCTCTTCTATGTAGACGGCGGTGGGGAAGGCTCTCGTCAGGGCGCGTTCGTGGATGCGGGTCAGGGCAGGGGGGTCGGCGGCGTAGATGAGGATGGGCTGGCGGATCATCGGCAAGTAGGTGTTGCCGGAGGCGTCGGCGTAGGGTTCGCCGATTATTTCGTCTATGCCGGCGGCTATGGCGCTCGACAGGAACGCGGTGACGTTGAGTTTCTGCCAGGTGGCGAGGTCTTCTCGGACGATTATGGCGATCTTGGTGTCGAAGCGCATGGGGGGAGATTGGCGGAGGGGGAGGTCGGGTGTCTTGTACGGCGGTGCGGGGTCAGGGGGTGATGGCTCGGCGGTAGGCGCCTGGGGTGATTCCGAAGTAGCGGGTGAACCAGCGGGTCAGGTGGCTTTGGTCGGTGAAGCCGGTCATGGCGGCGATCTCGGCCAGGGGGTGGCCTTCGTCGAGGAGGCGGCGGGCCGTGCGCAGGCGGAGCTGGCGTTGGTAGTCGCTGGGGGCCATTCCGTAGGCGGCCTGGAACGAGCGGTAGACGGCGAAACGGCTTCGGCCGGCGACCGCGGCCAGCTCGGCGGCTGAGATCCCGAGATCGTCGCTGTAGTGCAGGGCCTCCCGGACGAGCCGGGCCGGGGCCGTCTCCGGCGCCCTCGCGGTCACGCGTGCGCCGGCACCCGATCGCGCCACCGCCGCGACGACCTCGTCGAGGAGCTCGTCGCGCCGCAGTGTCGTGGCGCCTCCCACCAGAGCCTCGTGCAGCCGGCGCAGGTCCCGGGCTAAACCGATGTCACGCACCACCGGCTCGGTGAACAGTGGCAGAGCCGCACGTCTCGCGCCGTCGGCGGCTTCGCCCAGGACGTCGGCCACCAGGTCGGGGCCGACGTGCACCATCCGGTAGGTGAAGCCGATCTCGTCCGCCGCGTGGCCGTCGTGGGGATCGTCGGGATTGAAGACCATGACCATTCCGGCCGCGCTGCGGTGTCTGGCTCCCCGGCAGGTGAAGGTCTGGACGCCTTGCTCGGTGAAGCCGAACGAGTACGTCTCGTGGCTGTGCCGGTGGTAGACGTGCCGTTCGAAGTGCGCGTGCATGGCTTCGACCGGCCGATCCCCGGCCCGCCAGTACCGCGCCCAGTCCCCTGCCACTCCTGCATTCTCCTCCCGCCCCGGCGGCCCGGTGGTGGGTGGATTCGAGTGGTGGCGAATTGATTGCCGGGGGGGCGGGGTGGGGCGAGGGTGCTCGTGTTCCCGCTCTTCGACGGCAGTGGAGGTCATTCATGCGTGGGACGTTGGTTCGGGTCGTGGTCGCGGTCGTGACCGTGTTCGGGGTGGTCGGGGTCGTCTCTACGCCGGCGCACGCGGATCCGCCGTGCCGGACGGAGGGGCACGCGTACATGATCTATCAGGGGCGCGTCTACTTCTCGGGGTACGAGGGGAGACGGGAGTTCGGGGTGCCGCACGTCTCGATCCCCAGCGGGGCGGCGGTGGAGTTCGGCGGGAACGGGATCCTGCCGGGGTCGGGGATGTCGTTCGACACGGAGGGGCTGATCAACGACAGGGATCTGGTGGGGCCGGCGCGGGGGAACTGCGTGGTCAACCAGCAGCGGTTCTTCGCCAACTTCCCGCCTGGTGAGTACGTGTTGTTCGCCACGTACGACGTGCCGGGACGGTCGGATCCGGTGGAGGACGACCCGGTCGCCTCGATCACCATCACCTGATCCGGAGAGTTGATCCCGATGCCCGGCTCGCACCAGGGGCCGGGCATTTCTCGTGTTTCGGAAGTATGGGATGTACGTGCAAGCCGAACGGGGGCGGCTCGCGAATACGGGCTGTGCCGATCGAGGTTCGTCTCAACACGTCGGCGGTGACCAGGATCCGGTTCACGATCTCACCGCTGGGGGAGGCCGTGCGGAGCCTTCAGTTGCTGCGCGCGCCCGCGCATCAGGTCGTTCACCTGCGGCGGTGGCAGCTGCTCGGGCTGCGGTACGACGGGGTGGGGCTGCCGGGGAGGGAGCGGTGCCTGCCCGCGGCGTGGGTGCCGGTGCCGGGGGCGGCGCGGCCGACGCTGGCCGAGGAGATCGCGGGGCTGATCGGGGAGTCGTGGTGCGGGCCGGCTCTTGGGGGGTGCGGTGAGTGGGCACCGGGGGAGCCCGCGGAGGTGGCGCGGAGGGTGCGGGCGCACTGGGGGAAGGTGCTCGGGCCGCACTGGGCGCAGGTCAGCGACGTGCTGGAGGCGGATGTGCTGTACCGGGCGGTGCGGTTCACCAACGGCGGGATCGCGGGGCTGTTCGCGGATCTGCACCGGGGGATCTCGCTGAGCGGAGGGACGGTGCGGGCGTGGACGCATTGCTGCGACCGGAGGGTGGCGGTGCCGGCGGCGGGGCTGGTGCTGGTGCCGTCGGTCTTCGGGTGGCCTTACGTGTCGGCGACGGTCGTGCCGGGGGGTGCGATGGTGCTCAGCTATCCGGCGCGGGGGATCGGGGAATTGTGGCGGGCGCCGGCCGCCACGGCGCCGTTGCTGGCGGAGTTGCTCGGGGAGAACCGGGCTCGGATCCTGTTGCGGCTGGATCCGCCGCACGGGACGGGGGCGCTGGCGCGGCGGCTCGGGCTTTCTCCCTCGACGGTTTCCTATCACCTGCGGGTGTTGCACGCGGCCGGGCTGGTGGGGCGGCATCGGGATGGGCGGCAGGTGCTCTACCGGCGTACTCCGCTGGGGGATTCGCTGATCAACCGGCAGGTGGCCGGTTGAGTCACGCGGTGATGAGGACCACGGTGCCGAGGGGGAGGTGGGAGAGGGTGGTCAGGGCCTGTTTGGGGAGGCGGATGCAGCCGTGGGAGAGGGCCTTGCCGAAGACGCCGGCGTCGGGCCAGCCGTGGATGCCTATGGTGCCGGGGCCGCCCTCGTAGGTCTGCAGGACGTCCGAGTGGGCGCCGAGGGGGAGGATCAGCGGGCTGTAGGTGATCTCGGGGGGTGCGAGGGAGGCCAGCAGGAAGGTGCGGCCGGCGGGGGTGGGGGTGTCGGGGGCGCCCACCGCGACGGGCCAGGAGCCTGTGGGCTGGGTGTTCTTCAGGAGAGTGAGGCGGCGGTCGCTCAGGTCTACGCGGATCTCGTACGGGTTGGTCGTTTGTTTGGTGGTGCCGTCGGCGGTGTGCAGCCAGCCGGTGGCGCCGTTGGGGCGGGTGGGGAGGAGGACCCTGGTCCAGCCTGGGCGGGTTTCTATCACCGGGAGCCAGGTGGGGTTGTCGAGTTGGGTGGTGGGGAGGACGGCGAGAGGTGGGCCGCCAGGGGCCTTGTAGATGACCTTCGCCACCTTGGGGTGGACGATCTCGCGGGTCGCGGGGGTGTGGGGGGTGTCGGGCTGGGCCGCCTTGAGTCTTGCGTAGGTGGTGGCTCGGGGGAGGGCGGCCATTTCCTTCTTTGTCACTGGTTGTGGGGCTATGGGGGGTTGGACCGGGGGTTTGGCCAGCTGGCGGTCGACCTTTCTCATCGCCAGGTAGGTGATGAGTGACACGGCTGTCAGTACGGCTATCGCCACCGCGGTGATGAGGATCGTCGCGCGGGTTGATGGGCGGCGGACGTACATCTTTGGCCCCCGGAAGTGATGCAGTCGCGGGTGGAGACGGTGGTGGGGGGGAGGAGGGCCCGCCGGGTGGTTTTGGCGGGCCCTCGGGTGGAGGTCAACCCGTTACGGCGAAGTGGCGTTGTACGGGCTTGTGGTAGTGGCGGTGGATCTTCTTGTGGTGGGGCTTGTGGTAGCGGTGCTCGGGGACCCAGCGCTGCTTGTGGGAGTCCCAGTACTCGCGGTGGCCGCCGCCCTGGTCGTAGTGGCCGTAGATGTGGCGGCGGATGCCCTTGTCGATCACGACTACCCGGTCGTCCTTCCGGTGCCAGTGGTCTTCGCAGTGCTGGCGCAGCTTCTCCCACCTCTTGTCTTCCCAGCCGCCCTCACCGCGGTGGTTGCGGAACTTGTGGCAGATGCGGTCGAGCTCGTCGTCGTTGTCGTCGTCATGGACGGCGACGGGTGTCTCCTCCTCTTCAGGGGCCTCCTCCTTGACCTCGTGCTTCTCCTTCTCCTTCGCCTTCAGGGCCTCGACCTTCAGGATCACGATCGGCGAGGTGCTCGGGTCGAAGGAGGCGTTGCCCTGGTAGTGGGCGGTGATGTGGTGGGTGCCCTCGGCCATGGCGGACGTGGTGAAGGTCGCCTGGGCGACGCCTTCGAGCGGTGCGGTGCCGATGTCCGTGGAGCCGTTGCGGAACACGACGTTCCCGGTGGCAAGGATCACGCCGGTCGCCGTCACCGTGGCGGTGAAGGTGATCGACTCGCCCGTCCTGGCCGGGTTACGGGATGCGGTCAGCGTGATGGTCGTGGGGATGAGTTGCCGCCTGGTGGCGGCGAAGCCTGTCTGCACGGGCGCGGCCGGAAGCAGTGCGACTGCTTTCGTCCCCAGGTCTTGCGGCGCCAGAACGGCGCCCGCGGTGCCCGGTGTCGCGGCGAGTACGCCCAGCGCGAGGGCGCCCGTGAGAGAGGCTGTCAGCCACGAACGACCGACGTTACGGTGTGTAGACCGAGGATGACCGACGTCTATCATAAAGCGGTCCTTTTCTTTTTGCAGTTCAAAGTAAAGGAGCACCTTGATACTGGCGCGCCTGCATGTCCGACCCTACTCATGGTCGACGTCCAGTCCGTTGTCCGACATGCGGGAGATTCGCGCCAGCAGGCAAAAAATATGACGCCTCTCCCCACCGATATATGTCCATAAAACGGATATGCAGGATGGGCCGGAGCGGCGAAATGCCCGGCCAGAGCGGGAAAACCGCGCTTAGGCGCCGCCTGCGGCGACGGCGGGTAATTTCTTTCGCGCGCGTGGCGGCCCTCGGGTGTGTCGCCCCGTGAATGTGCGCTGATTCGCTGGAGTTCGCGCCTTCTTCCGGCAACCTCCGCAGGTGCGGGTGAATACCCGTAGTGTAATTCCACGGGTGGTGGGAACCCGGCCGTGGACGCGCCGGGAAATGGCGCGGGAGGGCGGGACGGGTAAGGATCAGGCGCGGGGATAGGGTTCCGGCATGTTCGCCGTAACGTGCACACGTACCGACCCCGACAACCCCCTCGCCGGGCTCACGCTCGGCGAGCACCCCGATCCCGAGCCCCGCGAGGGCTGGGCCACGGTGGCCGTCAAGGCCACGGCGCTCAACCACCACGACCTGTGGACGCTCCAGGGCGTCGGCATCCGCCAGGACCGCCTGCCCATCGTGCTCGGCTGCGACGCGGCCGGCGTGGACGAGGACGGCAACGAGGTCATCGTCCACTCGGTGATCGGCACGCCGGTGCACGGGGACGAGACCCTGGACCCGAGGCGTTCCCTGCTGTCGGAGGTCCACGACGGGACGTTCGCCGAGCGGGTCGCGGTGCCGCGCGGCAACCTGGTGCCGAAGCCCGCGGAGTTGTCGTTCGAGGACGCCGCGTGCCTGCCGACGGCGTGGCTGACGGCGTACCGCATGCTCTTCGAGAAGGCCGGCCTGGAGCCGGGGTCCACGGTGCTGGTGCAGGGCGCGGGCGGCGGCGTGGCGACCGCGCTGATCACCCTCGGGCGGGCCGCGGGCTACCGCGTCTGGGCGACCAGCCGTTCGGAGGGCAAGCGGGCCCGGGCGCTCGAACTCGGCGCGGACCAGGTCTTCACCCCGGGCGCGCGGCTGCCCGAGCGGGTGGACGCCGTGATGGAGACCGTGGGCCAGGCCACCTGGGACCACTCGCTGAAGTCGTTGCGTCCCGGCGGGCGCGTCGTGGTGAGCGGGGCGACCAGCGGCGCGGTGCCGCCGGCCGACCTCAACCGCGTGTTCTTCCTCCAGCTGTCGGTGGTCGGCTCCACCATGGGCACCCGCGAGCAGCTCGCCCGGCTCGCCACCTTCCTCGGCCAGACCGGCGTACGGCCGGTGGTGGACCGGGTGCTGCCGCTGGACAAGGCCGCCGAGGGCTTCGCCGCGCTGCGGGACGGCGAGTTCTTCGGGAAGATCGTCTTCACCGTCGGCTGACGCCGGGGCGCGCCACCGAGGTCAGTGGCGCACCGCGGCGCGGATCCTGGTGGTCGCGTCGTACAGCGCGTCCTGCGCGGCCGCCAGGGTCTCCGCGGTCACCGTGCCCGCCGCCGCGAGCTCCCGGATGTCCCTGACGAACTCGCCGAGCATCTGGCCGAGCTCCTGGTCGTGGTCCCGCGCGTCCTGGCCGGGCCGCGCGTCGCCCCACATGCCGCGCACCCAGTCTTCCTTCCAGCGCTGGGTCTCCTCTTTCCACGCCTGCTTCTGGCGCTGGAACTCCTGCTTCTGCTGCTGCCAGGACTGCTTCTGGTCGCGCCAGGCGCGGCGGTACTCGTCGCGTGCCGCACGGATCTCGTCGCGGGCCGCGCGAGCGCCGTCCTGGGCCTCCTGATGGCCCTCCTGGGAGCCGTGCCGCACGTCGCGGGCCATCTGGGTCAGCTCGTCGCGCAGGGACCGCACGGTGTCCCGTACGTCCTCCTTGACCTCACGGGCGATGTCCTGGACCGACTGGGAGATCTCCTGCTCGAGGTCGGCCAGCTCGTCCAGCCGCGCGTTCAGCTCGTCCCGGCCGCGGTCGGAGATGGTGAAGACCTTCTTGCCGTCCACCAGCTCGTGGGTGACCAGCCCCTCCTCCTCCAGGCGGGCCAGGCGCGGGTAGATCGTGCCGGGCGACGGGGAGTAGACGCCGAGGAAGCGGTCCTGCAGGAGGCGGATCACCTCGTAGCCGTGCTTGGGGCTCTCCTCGAGCAGCTTCAGCAGGTACAAACGGAGCCGCCCATGGGCGAAAACGGGGCTCACTGGTCTCTCCTCAGAAGGGTCACATCAGCCGAGATCGTGGAGGCCGACAGGGAGGCCATCCCGCCGCCGAGCCTGCCGGACAGCGAACGCGCGCCGGGACGGCTGGTGGCGCTCAGGCCGGAGAACACCGAGTTCAGGCGCCCGGAGGTGGATCTCAGGGCCACGTCGGTGTCGGCGTCCTGGGGCAGCCGCACGACCACGGCGCCCGACACGCTGTGCAGGGTGACGTGCCCGGTCGGCGGGAGCTCCAGGTCGGCGGTGATCCGGCCGGACACGGTGTTGGCGCGCAGCCGGCGGGGCGTGCCGCCGGCGACGGTCAGCTCCCCGGCCACGCTGGTGAAGCGGAGGTCGCCGACCAGGCCGCGGCTCTCGACCGGTCCCGACACGGTCTCGGCCTCGATCTCGCCGCTGACCCCGTCCAGCACGATCTCGCCGGACACGCTCTTGACGCCGGTGTGGTTCTCGAAGCCCGCCATCACCGCCGAGGCGGAGATCACGCCCACCTGCACCGGGCACTCCTTGGGCACCGTCAGCGTCAGCGTGATGGACCGCGAGCCGGGCCGCAGCCAGCCGAGGACGCCGTCCCAGGTGAGGTCCTTGTACGCGACGGTGAGCCGGCCGTCGTCGTCGTGCTCGACCATCAGAGGGGGTGTGTCGATCTCGCTCACTTCGAGGCTGGGTGGCCCGTCGCTGGCGAGCACGGCCAGGCGCCCGGCCACGATGCGTACGTTGAGGGCGGTGACCGCCTCGAACGTCAGCTTGTCGGGCTGATCGATGATCCACTGGGGCATGACACTGGCCCTTCAGACGGCGGGGGACGACTTGTTCTACAAACACGATATGTCGCGTCAGCGAAAAGTCAAGATGTATCGCGTTTCCCCGTGAGTGCCGTTCAGTCCTCGTCGTCCAGCCGGGCCAGCCACGTGGCCAGCCGTTCCACCGGCACCTCGAACTCCGGATTGAGGTCGACGAACTCGCGCAGCCGCTCGGCCAGCCAGATCATGCCGATCTCCTCTTCGCCGCGGCGCTCGACGAGCTCCTCGATCCCCCGGTCGGTGAAGTACATCGCGTCTCCCAAAGAATGATCCATATACGGCGAAGTCCCCCACGAAACGCCGGTGGGGGACTTCGCTGCGGTCGAACGTCAGCCGAGGCTCTCGGCGACGATGTGCTCCAGCTCGGCGTCGTGCGTGTTGTGCGAGCCCGTCGCAGGCGAGGAGTTCGCCGGACGGGACACCCGCCGCAGCCCGCGCCCGCCGAGCACGCCGGGCTCCTCGGTGAGCTTCAGCGTGAGGTACGGCCACGGGCCCATGTTGATCGGCTCGTCCTGTGCCCAGATCAGATCGGCGTCCAGGCTGTAGCGGGACAGCTCGGCGCGCAGCTCCTCGGCCGGGAACGGGTAGATGCGCTCCAGCCGCACGACCGCGACGTCCGAGCGCTCCTGCTTGTCCCGCGCCGCCGCCAGGTCGTAGTAGACCCGGCCCGAGCACAGCACCACCCGGCGCACGGCCGAGGGGTTGACCGTGGAGTCGCCGATCACCGGCCGGAAGGCCCCGGAGGTGAACTCGGCGGCCGGCGAGGACGCCGCCTTGTGCCGCAGCAGCGACTTGGGCGTGAAGACGATCAGCGGCCGGCGGCGGCCCGACAGCACCTGCCAGCGCAGCAGGTGGAAGTAGTTCGCCGGGGTGGTCGGCTGCGCCACCGTCATGTTGTCCTGGGCGCACATCTGGAGGAACCGCTCGATCCGGGCGGAGGAGTGGTCCGGCCCCTGGCCCTCGTAGCCGTGCGGCAGCAGCAGCACCACCGAGGAGCGCTGGCCCCACTTCTGCTCGCCCGAGGAGATGAACTCGTCGATGATCGACTGGGCGCCGTTGGCGAAGTCGCCGAACTGCGCCTCCCAGGCGACCAGGGCGTCGGGACGCACCACGCTGTAGCCGTACTCGAAGCCCATCGCCGCGAACTCCGACAGCAGGGAGTCGTAGACGTAGAACTTCGTGGTGCCCTGGTTGAAGGTCTTCAGCGGCGTGTAGTCCTCACCGGTGACCCGGTCGACCAGCACGGCGTGCCGCTGGCCGAAGGTGCCGCGCCGGGAGTCCTGCCCGACCAGGCGGACCGGGTGGCCGTCCAGCAGCAGCGAGCCGAACGCCAGGGTCTCGCCCATGGCCCAGTCGACGGTGTCCTCGCTCACCATCTGGCCGCGGCGCTGGAGCACCGGGGCCAGGCGGGGGTGGACGGTGAAGCCGTCGGGGAGGTTCAGCTGGGTCTCGACGACCCGCTTGATGGTCTCCTCGGTGACCGCGGACGGGGTCTCGTCGTGCGACCACGGCACCACCTCGTCGGGGGCGGGCTTGACGACCGCTCCCGGCTCCAGCGGCTTGTGGCCGGCCTCGCGGGTCTCGGTGAACGCGCGCTCCAGCTGCTCCTGGTAGTCGCGCAGCGCCTGCTCGGCCTCCTCGACCGTGATGTCGCCCCGCCCGATCAGCGCCTCGGTGTACAGCTTGCGGATGGACCGCTTGGCGTCGATCAGGTCGTACATCAGCGGCTGGGTGAAGCTCGGGTTGTCGGCCTCGTTGTGGCCGCGGCGGCGGTAGCAGACGAGGTCGATCACGACGTCCTTGCGGAACGTCTTGCGGTACTCGTAGGCGAGCTTGCCCACCCGCACGACGGCCTCGGGGTCGTCGCCGTTCACGTGGAAGATCGGCGCCTGGATCATGCGGGCGACGTCGGTGGCGTACACGCTGGACCGCGAGGACGCGGGCGAGGTGGTGAAGCCCACCTGGTTGTTGACCACGACGTGCACCGTGCCGCCGGTGCGGTACCCGCGAAGCTGCGAGAGGTGCAGCGTCTCGGCCACCACGCCCTGCCCGGCGAAGGCGGCGTCGCCGTGCACCATCAGCGGGAAGACGGTGAAGCCCTCCTCGCCGCGCTCCAGGAGGTCCTGCTTGGCGCGGACCACGCCCTCCAGGACGGGGTCGACGGCCTCCAGGTGGGAGGGGTTGGCCACCACGGACGTCGCGATCTTCTGGCCGCCCGGGGCGGTGAAGTCGCCGCCGGCGCCGAGGTGGTACTTGACGTCGCCGGAGCCGTGCGCGCTGCGCGGGTCGAGGTTGCCCTCGAACTCGCCGAACACCTGGGCGTAGGACTTGCCGACGATATTGGCGAGGACGTTCAGCCGGCCGCGGTGGGCCATGCCGATCACGACCTCGTCCAGCCCCTCCTCGGCGGCGGAGCTGATCACCGAGTCGAGCAGCGGGATCAGCGACTCGCCGCCCTCCAGCGAGAACCGCTTCTGCCCGACGTACTTGGTCTGCAGGAACGTCTCGAAGGCCTCGGCGGTGTTGAGCCGGCGCAGGATGTGGAGCTGTTCCTCCCGGGTCGGCCGGGTGTGCCCCTTCTCCACGCGGCCCTGGATCCAGGCCCGCTCCTCGGGGTTCTGGATGTGCATGTACTCGATGCCGACCGTGCGGCAGTAGGAGTCGCGCAGCACGCCGAGGATGTCGCGCAGCTTCATCAGCGGCTTGCCGCCGAACCCGCCGGTGGCGAACTCGCGCTCGAGGTCCCACAACGTGAGGCCGTGGGACTTGATGTCGAGGTCGGGGTGCTTGCGCTGGTTGTACTCGAGCGGATCGGTGTCGGCCATCAGGTGGCCGCGCACGCGGTAGGCGTGGATCAGCTCGATGACCCGGGCGGACTTGGCCACGTCGTCGTCGTGCGAGGCCGAGATGTCCTGGACCCAGCGGACCGGCTCGTACGGGATGCGCAGCGCCTGGAACACCTCGTCGTAGAAGCCGTCCTCGCCGAGCAGCAGCCGGTGGATGCGGCGCAGGAACTCGCCCGACTGGGCGCCCTGGATGATGCGGTGGTCGTAGGTGCTGGTCAGGGTCATGACCCGGCTGACCGCGAGGCGGTTCAGCGTCTCGGGGGAGGCGCCCTGGTATTCGGCGGGGTATTCCATCGCGCCGACGCCGATGATCGTGCCCTGGCCCGGCATCAGGCGGGGCACCGAGTGGACGGTGCCGATGGTGCCGGGGTTGGTGAGGCTGATCGTGGTGCCCTGGAAGTCGTCCACGCCGAGCTTGCCGGCGCGGGCCTTGCGGACGATGTCCTCGTAGGCCATCCAGAACTGGCGGAAGTCCATCGACTCGGCGGCCTTGATCGACGGCACCAGGAGCTGGCGGCTGCCGTCGCTCTTCTGCACGTCGATGGCGAGGCCGATGCCGACGTGCTCGGGCTTGACCAGGGTCGGCTTGCCGTCAACCTCGGCGTAGGAGTGGTTCATGTCCGGCATCACGGCGAGCGCCTTGACGATGGCGTAGCCGATCAGGTGGGTGAACGACACCTTGCCGCCGCGCCCGCGGGACAGGTGGTTGTTGATGACGATGCGGTTGTCGATCAGCAGCTTGGCCGGGATCACCCGCACGCTGGTGGCCGTGGGGACGGTCAGGCTGGCGTCCATGTTGGCCGCGGTGCGGGCGGCGGCGCCGCGCAGGCGGACCTCTTCGGCGCCGGAGGTGGCCGGCTTGGCGGCCTCGGCGGGCTTGGGAGCCTCGGCGGGCTTGGGGGCGGCCTTCGGAGCGGCCTTGGCCACGGGCTTCGCGGCGGGCTCGGGCTCGGCCTTCGGGGGTGCGGACGGCGGCGCGGCTACCTGCGCGGTGTCGGGCGTCGCGCCGTTGGCCCCAGCGGGGGCCGCGGTGCGGCTCGTACCGGAGTCGGGGTTGTAGTCAGCGAAGAAGTTCCACCAGGCGCGATCAACGGATTCGGGGTCCTGGAGGTACTTCTGGTACAGCTCATCGACAAGCCACTCGTTCTGTCCAAAGGTGGCCAGCGGGTTTGTCCGCGACGACTCAGACGACACGGCCGAAATCGCCCTCTTCCGCAGATCGGCGTTCAAGAATGGAACCTGTCCAAGGCTACTCGCCGTACGAAGTGACGCGTGCGCTCTCGGACGTGGTCTGGGCCCGATCCTCCCAGGACCGTTCAAACTGGTCACGAGGGGGTGGCCCGTCCGGGTGGTGAGTGCCTGCTCACCGTGTAGCCGTAGCGCTGTCACCGCCGCGGACGTCGTGGCATAGGTCACAGTTCCGTGGACCACATGCCTTACAGGCCGTGCGGCCCGGGTCCGGGCCGTCGCGAGGGGACGCGACGGCCCGGACGTCCGGACGTCAGGCGCAGGCGGCGCCGTTCAGCGTGAACAGCTCGGGCGACGGGTTGGGACCCGGCGCGGCGGAGCCGTTGAAGCCGAAGGTGACCGACTGGCCCGGCTTGATCTTGGCGTTGTGGGACAGGTTCTTGGCGCTGACGGTGGCGCCGCTCTGGGTGATGCCGGTGTTCCAGGCGTGCGAGGTCGTCTGGCCGCCGAGGAACGCCCACTTGAGCGTCCAGCCGTCGATGGTCGAGCTACCGGTGTTCTTGACGGTCACCTGCGTGGTGAACCCGCTCGGCCAGGCGCCGTGCGTGGTGTAGGTCACCTGGCACTTGCCGGGCGCCTTCACCGTGCCGTCGCCCTGGCCCGCGACGAACGCCGAGACCCAGGACAGGGGCGAGTTCCAGTTGATCGTCAGCTCGTTGGTCGACCAGGACTCGATGTCGTCGATGTAGCAGAACTGCGCCGCGCAGCCGGCGAGCTTGGACTGTGCGACCGGGTCCTGGATGCCCGAGTTGGGGCCGCCGGACAGGGTGCCCTTCGGCGGGTTCGGCAGCGAGGAGTCGAGCTGGTGGGAGTACCACCGGCTGTGCTGGTTGTGCGAGTTCACCTCGCCGTAGCCGGTGACGTACGACATGTTCAGCGCGTTGCGGCCGAAGATGTAGTTCCAGCCCTGGAGCACCCCGTCGAGGTACTTCTTCTGACCGGTGAGGTCGTACGCGGTGGCGATGACCGCCATGTTGTTGAGGATGAGGTTGTTGGAGCCCCAGTCGTAGGTGGTCACGCCGTACGGGATGCCGTACGGGTGGGCGGCCAGCGTGGCGAGGTACTTGTCCGCGCCCTGGACCACGGAGGCGCGGACGGCGGCCCGGCCGGGCAGGGCGTTCGGCACGGTGGCGAGGTCGAGGCGGCCGAGGGCGGCCGTGCTGCCCCAGTCGAAGCCCCGCTCGCGCCAGATGTCGGAGGTGTGCAGCGGCGAGGCGAGGATGTAGTCCTTGTACTTGGCCTCGCCGGTGGAGATGTACAGCTCCGCCGCGGCCCAGTAGAACTCGTCGCTCACGGTGTCGTCGTTGTAGGCGCCGCCGCCGGTGCCGTCGGCCGCCGAGGCGAGCCGGTTCGGGTTGGCCACGGCCGCGTCCCACGCCTTGCGGGCCGCGGTCAGGTTGCGCGCCGCGAACGCCGCGTCGTACGGGGCGAACAGGCGGGCGGCCTGGGCGGCGGTGGCGGCCAGGTTGAGGGTCGCCGCGGTGCTCACCGGGTGCAGCTCGCGCAGCTGCGGGTCCAGGTGGGGCATGAGCGGCAGGCCGGTCCAGTTCTGGTCGTGGATCTTGTGGTGGGCCATGCCGGCGAACGGCTTGCCGTCCGGCACCTGCATCTTGAGCAGGAAGTCCTGCTCCCAGCGGGCCTCGTCGAGGATGTCGGGCACACCGTTGCCGCTCTCGGGCAGCGCCAGCGTGGAGTCACCGAGCGCCTCGGCCGTGGCGGCGTTCTTGGTGCGCTCGAACTCGCTCATGAGCTGCGCGACCGAGATGCCGCCGTTGACCACGTACTTGCCGTGGTCGCCCGCGTCGTACCAGCCGCCGGCGACGTTCAGGCTGTAGTCGCAGACGCCGGGCTGGCAGGGGACGTTGGTGTCGCCCTGGTTGGGCGCGACCCCCACGTGGCCGGCGGGCCTGCCGTAGCCGGGCCGCAGGCTGTCCAGGATCGGGGTGCCGCTGCGCTGGCTGTAGTAGAACTTCAGCGCGTCGGCCCGCAGGTCACGGTAGGCGGTGCCGCCGATGTCGAACGGGCGGCTGGTTTCGCCGTCCGCGACCAGCGTGAAGCCGGTGCCGGTCTTGGTGACGCCGCTGAAGTCGATCGAGTGGACGTTCTGGCCGGAGCTGGCGTCCACGCCGCGCGGGGTGGTCTGGCCGTTCGCCACCTTGCGGCCGGAGGAGTCGTTCAGCCGCCAGGGCAGGGCGGTGGTCGCCTCGGTCACCACGGTGGCGTTCTTCGGGCCCTTGGGCAGGTAGGCCACCTGGTTCACCCGGACCCTCGGCCCGGTGTCGGGCTTGTACACGTCGGGCTCGGCGCCGCCCTTGAGCGAGACGTTGTCCACGCAGAACCGCCACGGGGTGGCGCTGCCGCCGATCTGGAACGCCACCTGGGCGTTCGGCAGGCTCGTCGGCGCGGTGAACGTGTAGGCGTGGGTGTCGCCGGCCGTGGTCATCTGGGGGTTCTCGGCCAGGTAGGTCGTCCAGGGGTCGACGGGAAGCTGTATCAGCGTCCGGGCCACCCGGGGCGGGTCGGCGCTGCCGAACACGCTGAACGCGTACGTCTCGCCGGCGACCAGGGGGATGTTGTCCTGGCCGATGATCACGTCCCAGGGGTTGGTCGTGCCGCCGGGGACGTCGGCGCAGAGCTGGCCGGAGGAGGCGTCGAGCGTGATGTTGCCGGTGCCCCACCAGGGACCGCTGCCGCTGTCGAAGGTCCCGTTGACGATCTGCTCGGGTCCCTCCTCGGCGGCCGTACTTGTCGTGCCGGTCCCGGCCGCATGCGTGACGGGGACGGACAGGGCGGAGGCGGCCAGGGTGGCCACCGCGGTCAGGGCGAGCGAGGCCGCCCACCGCCGGGATGGTCTGATCACGAGGTTTCCCCAGGATGTCAGATTTTGGGAGCGCTCCCACATTGGGTTGTGAAAACGTGCCCGCATGCTTCCAACGGTCCAGCGCAGCGTCAATGGACCACATCCGGCCAGACAGGCGGTCAGGTGCCCCGTGGCCCGTCCGGCGCCCGTGCCCCTGCCGCGCCGGGTGACCGGTCCTGAAATTTTCAGACCCGCAGCCCCAAAGGAACATTTGCAAAACTAGTTTTGCAAATCTATCTTTGTGGGATGGACGAGTCAGACGTGTACCGGGTCACCGATCCGCGCGCGCTCAAGGCCGTCGCCCACCCGCTGCGCGGGAGGCTGCTCGGCGCGCTGCGCGTCGAAGGTCCCGCCACCGCCACCGAGCTGGCCGCGAGGTTCGGCGAGAGCTCCGGCTCCACCAGCTACCACCTGCGGCAGCTCGCCCGGTACGGCTTCGTGGAGGAGGACCCCGAACAGCGTGACGCCCGCGAGCGGCGCTGGCGGTCGGTCCACCGGTACACCGCGTGGAACGAGGCCGAGCTGGAGGTCACGGCCGAGGGCCGGGAGGCGGCGTTCGACATGCGCGACCGGCAGGTCCTGGTGCTGGTGCGCGCCCGTGAGCTGTTCGAGCGCGAACGCGTCGTCCTCGGGCCCGAGTGGCTCGAGGCCGCGGGCATGTCCGACGACTTCGCGATGCTGACCCCGGCGTCGGTCATCGCGCTGCGTGAGCGCGTCCTGGCTCTGCTGCACGAGCTGGAGGCGCGGGACGCGGACGCCCCCGGCCGCGAGCGCGTCTCCCTCCACATGGCCCTCTTCCCCTCAAGGACGTATCCCGAATGACCACCTTCGGCCCCCACCCCCAGGAGATCGCGGCCGCGGCCGCGGCCCCACCCGGCTCCGCCGCGGAACCGCCGCCGGCGTCCGCGGGAGACGGCCCGCCGCCGCCGTCCCCGCGCTCGGCGCTGCGGCGGTACGCGCTGGTCAGCGCGCTCATGTGGCTGCCCGCCGGGCTGACGCTGCCGGTGATGGTGCTGCTGATGTCCGGCCGGGGCCTCAGCCTGGCGCAGGTCGGCACGGTGACGGCCATCCACTCGGTGGTCGTGGTGGTGCTCGAACTGCCCACGGGCGGCCTGGCCGACGTCATCGGACGGCGCGTGGTGCTCGCCGCGTCGGCGCTGCTGTCCATGGTGGCGCTGGTGCTGATGGCCACGGCCACCACGTTCTGGCCGTTCGCGGGCTGGGCGGTGCTCCAGGGGACGGCCCGCGCGCTGTCCAGCGGCCCGGCCCAGGCGTGGTACGTCGACACGCTGCACCGCGCCGCAGGGCCGGACGCGGACCTGCGGCACGGGCTGTCCAGGGGCGAGGCCGCGTCCTCGGTCTCTCTGTGCCTCGCCACGCTCGCCGGCGGCCTCATCCCGCTGGTCGCGCCCGGCGGGCTGGCCGTCCCGGTGGTCGCCGGCGCGGTGGCCGCGCTCGTCCTGTTCGTCGTGGTGCTCGCCGCCATGCCCGAGCCGCCGAGGGCCCGCCCCACGCTGCGGTCGGTGCTGCGCGACGTGCCGGTCACGGTCGGCTCCGGCGCGGGGCTGGCGGTCCGGGACCCCGGCCTGCGCCGCCTGGTGTCGATCGCGTTCGTCCTCGGCATCGGGCTGGCCGTGATCGAGCTGCTCACGCCCGGCAGGCTCGCCGAGCTGACCGGGGACGCCGAGTCCGGCGGCCTCGCGTACGCCGTCGTGGCGGCGGGCGGTTTCGGCGCCCACGCCCTCGGCTCGTGGGTGGCGCCCTGGGTGACCCGGACGCTCGGGCGGCCGTCCAGGGCCGCGGTGGCCGGGACGGTCGTCTCCGCCCTGGCCCTCGCCGTGCTGGCGGCGTCGGCCGTGCTGGGCGGGGTGGCGGGGGTGGTGACCGCGGGTGCCGCGTACGTCGCGCTGTTCGCGGGGATGGCGGTGGCCGAGCTGGTGCGCGTGGCGATGATGCACGAGCGGGTGGCGTCGTCGCGGCGGGCCACGCTGATGTCGGTGGACTCCCTTCAGCTGCAGTTCGGCGCCGCCCTCAGCGCGGTCGGCTTCGGCGCCCTGGCCGGGGCGATCGGCTCGTCCGCCGTGTGGTGGCTGGTCGGCGGCATCACCCTGCTCTCCGCCCTTCTGTACGTCCGCGTCCCCGCACCGGCCCCCACCCCGAGTAGAACCTAGTTCTGTCGCGGGTGGACAATCGTGGTCTACCGCCCGAGGGGAGCACGGATGTCCGACGAGGAACGCGCCGCGGTGAGGACCGGACGGCCGGTGCGGAGGGTGACGCCGGCGAGCGAGGAGCAGCGGGCCGCGTGGGTCGGCGGGGGCATGCCCGCGGTGGAGCGGGTGCGGCCCGGGCTGTGGTCCATCCCGGTGCCGATCCCGGTGAACCCGCTTCGGTACGTCCTCGTGTACGCGCTGGAGCTCCCGGACGGCGTGGCGATCATCGACGCCGGGTGGAACACCGACGAGGCGTACACGGCGCTGGCGGACGGGCTGGCCGTGGCGGGGTACGCCTTGACCGACGTGCGGGCCGTGCTCGTCACCCACATCCACCCCGACCACTACGGGCTGGCGGGCCGGGTGCGCGAGGCGTCCGGGGCGTGGATCGGGCTGCATCCGGCGGACGCCGCCCTGCTGCACGACCGCTACGACGACTCGGGGATCGAGGTGCTCGTGGCGCGCGAGCGGGCGTCGCTGGTGCGCTCGGGGGTGCCGGCGCCGATGCTGGACGAGCTGGCCGGCGCGTCCATGATGATCAGGCACTACGTCACGATGGCCGGGCCCGACCGCCTGATCGAGGACGGCGCCGCGCTGGGCCTGCCCGGCTGGGACCTCAAGGCGATCTGGACCCCCGGCCACTCGCCCGGCCACCTGTGCTTCTTCTCCCCAGACCGCCGCGTGCTGTTCTCCGGCGACCACGTGCTGGCCCGCATCACCCCCATCGTCGCCGTCCACTCCCAGTCGGCCCCCGACCCGCTCGCCGACTACCTGGACGCCCTGGCCGCCGTCCGGGACCTCCCGATAGACGAGGTGCTCCCCGCCCACGAGTACCGCTTCCTCGAACTGGCCACCCGCGTCGACCACGTGATCGCCCACCACGCCGACCGGCTCGCCGAGATCGAGAAGGTGCTCCGCGACGCCGGCGGCATCTCCTGCTGGTCCCTGGCGGAGAAGCTCACCTGGTCCCGCCCCTGGAGCACCATCCCCCCGTTCATGCGCCGCGCCGCCACCAACGAGACCCTCGCCCACCTCGTGTACCTCCACACCCGCTCCCGTGCGCACCCGGTGCCCGGCCCGCCGGACCTCTGGTACGTGAGCGACCAGAGCTGAACGCGGCGGGCCCCGCGCCCGTATCCCCCCGCGTACGGGAGTGCCGGGGTGGAACGAGGATGTGCCGATGAAGGGTGGCCGCAGGCTGGTCTCCGGGGCCGGGCTGGTCGTCTTGCTGGCCCTGACGGGGTGTGCCGGGGTGCCCGCCGGGGCGGCGGTGCCCGCGGGCGTGCCCCGTGAGGTCACCGAGGCCGACGTGCCGTACAACCTCACCGACGTGCTGTTCTGCCGGGAGATGATCCTGCACGACCGGCAGGCGATCACGCTGGCGGGGCTGGTGGGCGGGCGGACCGCGGATCCGTACGTCACCGAGCTCGCCCGCGAGATCACCACGGCGGAGGCGTCGCGGGTCGAGGCGCTGGCCGCGCGGCTGCGCGCGTGGCAGTTCACCGTGCCGGACGCGAGCAACCCCCCGATGCACGACATGCCCGGCATGCTGACCGGGGCCCAGCTCGTGCTGCTGCGGGGGAAGACCGGCGCGGACTTCGACAAGCTGTGGCTCACCACCTTGGCCCGGCACACCGGCTACGGCATGCTGCTGGCGGAGAAGGCCAGGGACGAGGGCAAGGACCGCGCCACCAAGGACATCGCCCGCGCGCTCGCCGCCACCCAGCGCGCCGAGGTCGCCGAGGTCGCCACCCACCTGGCCCGCCTGCGCGGCGGCCGCTGACGAGGCCGTGGTCAGGGGAGGCGGGCGGTGCCCCGGCCGGTGGTCAGGGGGAGGTCCAGCACGGTGTGGATGCCAGGGGTGGCGGTGCAGATGGCGGGGATGGAGTTCACGGCGTGGGCCGCGGCGCCGGCCAGGCCGTGGGTGACCTCGTCGACGGTGAGCATCAGCTGGGGGATGCCCTCCATGTGGAGGGCGAAGCCGGGCTTGGGCCAGCGGTGGACCTTCGAGGCGTCGGACTTGTAGACGCATTCGACGGTCATGAAGGGGCGGCCGCGGACCAGGCCGGAGAAGATCCAGCGGGAGGCGCTGACGGTGCCGGGGCGGATGGCGCCGGCGGTGATCTCGAACTCTTCGGTGGCCAGGTCGTACTCGTCGGTCTCCTCGACCTCGTCCAGCTCGACGCCGAGGGCGCCGGCGACGAGTTGGACGCTCTCGGAGAACAGGGCGCGCTGGACGGTGCGGAAGGGCCGGACGGCTAAGGCGTACTCCTTGGGGGAGCGGCCGAAGCCGATGAGGTCCATCACGATCTGGCGGGAGGGGTGGCCGAGGAAGTCGGAGCACTCGCGCACGTAGATGTGGTCGAGACGGGTGGACAGGCCGCTCAGCGCCAGGGGGAGAAGGTCGCTCATGAAGCCGGGGTTGATGCCCGTGCCGTACACCGAGGTGCCCCCGGTGCGGCAGGCGGACTCCAGGCGCTCGACCACCGCGGGGCCGTACACCTGGGGGTAGATGAAGCCGGTGGTGGTGATGACGTTCTTGCCGGAGGCGAGCAGCGTGCAGACCGTCTCGAGGTCGGCGGCGTAGTCGCCGCCGAAGTACGCGGCGGGCAGCGGCATGTGGAGCACGCAGTCGGCGTCGGCGGCGAGCACGCGGTCGACGTCGTCGTCGCAGTGGACGCCGGTCTCGGGCAGCCCGACCAGCGGACCGGCGTCCAGGCCGATCTTGTCGGGGTCGTAGACCAGCACGCCGGACAGCTCGAACTCGGGCCTGGTGATCACGCTGCGCAGGGCGTAGGAGCCGACGGCGCCGGTGGCCCACTGGATCACGCGGAAGGGGGGCTGTGCGGGCATCTGAGGCCTCCGGCCCGGGTTCCGGACGGGGCCGTACAGCCGATGATGCCGGCTGGAGGGCCGCTTTCGGCCCACGCCCGCGCGAGTGCAAAACTATAGCAGAAATTCACCCTACCGATCACTGTCCGCAACCGTGCGCTTTATAACATCCGGCGCTCCTGGGGGTGGCGGGCGGCGCACGTTATCGTAGTGAGCTACTAGAAGGTTATTCTCCTCGAAGGGTGGGTGGCATGCCGGAACTGAGGTTCGACGGGAAGGTCGCGATCGTCACCGGAGCTGGTCATGGTCTCGGCAGGTCGCACGCGCTGCTGCTAGCCGAGCGTGGCGCCAAGCTCGTGATCAACGACCTCGGCGGCGCGCTGGACGGCACCGGGGCGTCGGCCGGGCCCGCCGCCGAGGTGGCCGAGCTGATCGTCAAGAACGGCGGCGAGGCGGTCGCCTCCACCGACAGCGTCGCCACCCCCGAGGGTGCCGAGGCCATCGTCCGCACCGCGACGGACGCGTTCGGCCGGGTGGACATCCTGGTCAACAACGCCGGCATCCTGCGCGACAAGTCGTTCGGCAAGATGACCGTGGAGGAGTTCGACGCCGTGCTCGCCGTGCACGTCCGCGGCTCCTTCCTGGTCAGCCGGGCGGTGTTCCCGCACATGAAGGAGCAGCGGTACGGCCGCATCGTCAACACCTCCTCCCCGGCTGGCCTGTTCGGCAACTTCGGCCAGGCCAACTACTCCACCGCCAAGATGGGCCTGGTGGGCCTGACCAAGACGCTCGGCATCGAGGGCGCCCGGGCCGGGATCAAGGCCAACGCCATCGCGCCCATCGCTTGGACCCGCATGACCGAGGCCCTGCTGCCCGCCGAGCTGGAGGAGAAGCTCGGCCCCGACCGGATCAGCCCGCTGGTGGCCTTCCTCGCCCACGAGAGCTGCGAGACCAGCGGCGAGGTGTTCTCCGTCGGCGGCGGGCGCGTCTCCCGGATCTTCGTCGCCGAGGGCCCCGGCTGGCGCACCGACGACCTCACCGTCGAGGCGATCGCCGACAACTGGCAGACCATCCTCACCGAGGAGCCTCACATCCAGCCGACCACCCTCGGTGAGCAGGCCGCCGCCTCGATGCGCGCGATGTTGTAGACAGCCGAGCCCTCACCCGGACCGGCGGAGTTCGTGACTCCGCCGGTCATCTTTTTCTCCGGAGGTCAGCAAGCTTTCGTTCATAGCGGCGAAAGTTATGAATTGTCATCAAAAAGCACTTCACCTGGCGGCGGAAGTGGTCTAGCTTCGGGGGCGTATCACCCCGACCCCGGAGGGGCTGTGAAGCGGATCCCCATGCGCCCAGAGAACGCGCACCAGGCGACGCTGCTGCGCCTGCTGCGGGACGGGGGACGGTCACGGGCCGAACTGGGCGACGTCGTCGAGCTCTCCCGCTCCAAGCTGAACCTGGAGCTGGACCGCCTCATCGAGGTGGGCCTCGTGGAGCAGGCCGGACTGGCCGCCTCGCGGGGCGGCCGCCGCTCGGGGATGGTGCGGCTCTCGCCGGACATCCGGTTCGCGGGCATCGACATCGGCGCGACCTCGGTCGACGTCGCGGTCACCAACGGCGAGCTGGAGATCCTCGGCCACGTCAGCGAGCAGTGCGACGTGCGGCAGGGCCCGGCGCCGGTGCTGGAGCGCGCGTTGGACCTGCTCGGCAAGCTGCGCGAGCAGCGGTTGTTCACGCAGCTCAACGGGGCCGGCATCGGGGTGCCGGGGCCGGTGAGCTTCGCCGAGGGCGTCCCGGTGGCGCCGCCGATCATGCCCGGCTGGGACCGTTATCCGGTCAGGGACATGGTCAGCCAGGAGCTCGGCTGTCCGATCAAGGTCGACAACGACGTCAACCTCATGGCCCTCGGCGAGCTGCACGCCGGTCTGGCGCGGCAGGTCGACGACTTCCTTCTCATCAAGATCGGCACCGGTGTCGGCTGCGGCATCGTGGTCGACGGCAAGATCTACCGCGGTGTGTCGGGCAGTGCCGGCGACATCGGGCACATGCGGGTCGATGATCAGGGGCCGACCTGCACGTGCGGCAACACCGGTTGCCTGGAGGCGTACTTCAGCGGCGCCGCCCTCGCACGGGAGGCGGTGCGCGCCGCCCCCCGCTCGCCGTACCTCACCGAACGTCTCTCCCTGGTGGGTGGGCTGACCGCGGAGGACGTCGCCGCGGCGGCGACCCTCGGAGACCCGGTGGCCCTCCAGCTCATCAGGGACGGCGGACGGCAGGCGGGCCAGGTGCTCGCCGGCCTCGTCAGCTTCTTCAATCCCGGCCTGATGATCATCGCGGGGGGCGTGGCCCGATTGGGCCACGTACTACTCGCGGAGATCAGGAGCGTCATCTACCGCAGATCCCTCCCGCTGGCCACCGGGAACCTGCCCATCGTCCTCTCGGAACTCGGAGACACGGCCGGCGTCATCGGGGGCGCCCGGCTGATCAGCGATCACGTGTTCTCCGTCCAGTAGGACCGTCCCCCCGTCCCGCCGACCGAACCGCCCGTCCCGTCCCCGTCCCCGCGCGGACCCACATACCGGAGGCCCCGTGAGCGACCTGCTGGTCATGCGAGGCATCGTCAAGCAATTTCCCGGCGTGCGCGCCCTGGACGGCGTCGACCTGGACGTCCGGGCCGGAGAGGTGCACTGCCTGCTCGGGCAGAACGGCGCGGGCAAGTCGACGCTGATCAAGATCCTGGCCGGGGCGCACCGCCCGGACGAGGGCACCATCACCTTCGGCGGCGAAGAGGTGCAGTTCGCCAATCCCATCGCCGCCATCAGATCCGGCATCGCGACCATCTACCAGGAGCTCGACCTGGTGGCCGGGCTGTCGGTCGCGGAGAACATCTTCCTCGGCAACGAGCGCTCGTCGTACGGCTTCACCCGCAGGAACGGGATGAACAGGGCGGCGGCCGAGCTGCTCGCCCGCCTCGGCCACGGCGAGATCCGGCCGACCATCGAGGTGGGGCGGCTGTCCGCCGCGGGCATGCAGATCGTCAGCATGGCCAGGGCGCTGTCCCACGACGTGCGGCTGATCGTCATGGACGAGCCGTCCGCCGCGCTGGCGCACGACGAGGTGGGCAACCTGTTCCGCGTGATCAGGGACCTCACCCAGGAAGGCGTGGCGGTGGTGTACATCTCGCACCGGCTGGAGGAGATCCGCGAGATCGGCGACCGGGTCACCGTGCTGAAGGACGGCCGCACGGCCGCCGTCGGCCTGCCCGCGCGCGACACGCCGACGTCCCGGGTCGTGTCGCTGATGACCGGCAGGGACGTGGAGTACGTCTTCCCGCCGCGCCCGGCGCCGGGCGCCCACAACGGCAGGCCGGACGTGCTGCGGGTCGAAGGGCTCACCGTTCCCAAGCACTTCGCCGACGTCTCCCTGTCCGTGCGGGAGGGCGAGATCGTCGGGCTGGCCGGCCTGGTCGGCTCGGGCCGCTCGGAGATCATCGAGACCGTGTACGGCGCCCGGCGGCCCACGGCCGGGAAGGTGATGCTGGCCGGTGAGGTCGTGCGTCCCGGCAGCACCTCACGGGCGGTGCGGCTCGGCATGGGGCTGGCGCCCGAGGAGCGCAAGGCGCAGGCGCTGCTGATGAACGAGTCGGTGGGACGCAACATCACGATCGCGGGCCTCGGGAAGTACGCGAGGCTCGGCTGGGTGGACCGCCGCGCCGAGCGCGAGACGGCCCAGCGGCTGGTGAAGACGATGGACATCCGTCCTCCCGACCACCGGCGGCCGGTGCGCACCCTGTCCGGCGGCAACCAGCAGAAGGCGGTCCTCGCACGCTGGCTGGTGGAGGGGCGCAGGCTTCTGCTGCTGGACGAGCCCACCCGGGGCGTCGACGTCGGCGCCCGCGCCGAGCTGTACGCGGTGATCAGGCAGCTCGCCGACGAGGGCGTGGGCGTCCTGCTGGTCTCCAGCGAGGTCCCCGAGGTGCTGGGGCTCGCCGACAGGGTCCTGGTGCTCCGCGAGGGCCGGGTCATCCACGAATCCGACGCCCGCGAGCTCGACGAGCCGCGCGTACTGGACATGATCATGGAAGGGAGCGCGTTGTGACGGACGCACGGGCGCCGCACGACGGCACGCCGGACATCCGGACCGGACCCGGCAGGCCCCAGGACGCGCCGCCGGTGGCCACACGGCGCACCGCGACCGCGGCGAGCGTGCTCGGCGGCATCGGGCAGGCACGTCACCTCGGCCTGGTGGTGGCGCTGGCCCTGCTGGCCGTGGTGGGCCTGGTGACCGCGCCGGAGACCTTCGCCACGTCCTCCAACATGGTGAGCATCCTGGCGCTGGCCTCCACCATCGGTGTCATCACCGTCGGCATGACGTTCGTCATCATCGGCGGTGGCATCGACCTGTCGGTCGGCGCGATCATGGCGCTGGCCTCGGTGTGGGCCACGACGCTGGCCACCCAGGAGTACGGGCCGGTGGTGATGGCCATCTGCGCCGTCCTGGTCGGCACCGGGGCGGGGCTGGTCAACGGGTTCCTCATCTCCTACGGCCGCATGGTGCCGTTCATCGCCACCCTGGCGATGCTGGTCGCCGCGCGCGGCCTGGCCCAGCGGATGTCCGACCGCAAGACCCAGCTGGTCGGCCAGGACAACACCGCCATCGTGGACCTGTCGACCACGCGGCTGCTCGGCCTGCCGCTGCTGGTCTACATATTCGCGCTGGTGGTGGCGGTCGGCTGGCTGGTGCTCAACCGGACGACGTTCGGGCGCCGCACCTACGCCGTGGGCGGCAACCCCGAGGCGGCGCGGCTGGCCGGCATCAACGTGCGGCGGCACACGCTGATCCTCTACGCGCTGTCCGGCCTGTGCTGCGGCATCGCCGCGATCATCATCATGGCGCGCACCACCACGGGCTCCAGCACCCACGGCGACCTGTACGAACTGGACGCCATCGCCGCGGTCATCATCGGCGGCACGCTGCTCACCGGTGGCCGCGGCACGATCATCGGCTCGATCCTGGGCCTGCTGATCTTCACGCTGATCACCAACCTGTTCATCCTCAACGGCCTGAACACCAGCGACCAGCTGATCGCCAAGGGCCTCATCATCGTCATCGCCGTCCTCCTCCAGCGGCGCAGCCTGGACTCGCGAACATAGACCGGCCCCGGGCGTTCCCCGCGCACACGGCGGGGCGCGTACCGGGGCCGGGACAGAAGCCGCAGGCGGCCGCGGCCGACCCCGTGGCCTGGGCTCGCCTGTGCCCATCACCCCTCTAAAACGGATATTCAGCGAAATTTCGCCCTTGAGGGTTCCGCACCCCCCACCCCCGGAAAAGGAGAAAGACACCATGGAAAAGCGCGTCGGCAGGCGAGGATTCCTCGTCAGCGGGGCCGTTGTCGGAGCAGGGGCGCTCGTCACGGCCTGCACCAGCAACGAACCCGCCGCCGCCCCCAGCGCCTCGGCCGCCCCCGCGGCCCCGGCCGCCGGCACCGACAACGACAAGCCGGGCACCACGGTCGTCATCGGCTTCTCCGCGCCGGCCGCCGACCACGGCTGGATCGCCGCCATCGCCAAGAACGCCGAGGCCGCGGCCAAGCAGTACACCGATGTCGAGTTCAAGCCGGTCGAGCCGACCAACGACATCAACCAGCAGATCTCCGCCGTCGAGTCGCTCATCCAGGCGAAGGTCGGCGCGCTGGTGCTGCTGCCCAACGACGGCGAGCAGCTCAACCAGGTCGCCCGCCGGGCCATGGACGCCGGCATCCCGGTCATCAACCTGGACCGTGTCTTCCCCGACAAGCTGTCCTACCGGACCTGGATCGGCGGCGACAACTACGGCATGGGCGTGGCCGCCGGCAACTACGTCGGCGCCAAGCTCAAGGAGAAGGGCACCGCCAACCCGGTGATCCTGGAGATCCAGGGCATCGCGACGCTCCCGCTCACCCAGGACCGCAGCAAGGGCTTCGCCGACGCGCTGAAGACCTTCGGCTTCACGGTCACCGCCCAGCAGGACGCGAAGTTCACCGTCGAGTCCGGCACCCAGGTGGCCAGCAACCTGCTCCAGGCGCACAAGAAGATCGACGCGATCTGGAACCACGACGACGACCAGGGCATCGGCGTGCTCGCCGCCATCAAGGAGGCGGGCCGCGACGAGTTCTTCATGGTCGGCGGCGCGGGCTCGGCCAACGCCATGCGCGACATCCAGGCCGGCAGCGGGGTGCTGGAGGCCACGGTGACCTACAGCCCCACCATGGCGTCCTCCGCCATCAAGCTGGCCCGCCTCATCGCGCAGGGCAAGGGCATGAGCGACCTGGTGGAGAACCAGGTGCCTCAGTCCATCACGCTGGCGTCGGAGACCATCACCAAGGAGAACGCGGAGAAGTACCTTCCGCTGGGCTTCGAATCCTGACAATCGGGGGTTTCTCGTGACTGAATCAAGGCCGGCGCTCGGGGTCGGCATGGTCGGATACGCGTTCATGGGGCGCGTTCACTCACAGGCGTGGCGCAGCGCCGGCGCGTTCTTCGACCTGCCGGTCGCTCCGGTCATGGCGGTCCTGTCCGGACGGTCCGCCGAACGTACGGCCGCCGCCGCCGCCCAGCTCGGCTGGGCGGCGGTGGAGACCGACTGGAAGGAGCTCGTCAGGCGCGACGACGTGCAGATCGTGGACATCTGCACGCCGGGCGACTCGCACGCCGAGATCGCCATCGCGGCGCTGGAGGCCGGCAAGCACGTGTTGTGCGAGAAGCCGCTCGCCAACACCGTGGAGGAGGCGGAGGTCATGGTGGCCGCCGCCGAGCGGGCCGCCGCGCGCGGCGTGCGCAGCATGGTCGCGTTCAACTACCGCCGGGTGCCCGCCGTGGCGCTGGCCCGGCGGATGGTCGCCGAGGGGCGCCTCGGCGAGATCAGGCACGTCCGTGCCCAGTACCTCCAGGACTGGATCACCGATCCGCAGTTCCCGCTGGTCTGGCGGCTGCAGAAGGACAAGGCGGGCTCCGGGGCCCTCGGCGACATCGCCTCGCACATCGTGGACACCGCGCAGTTCATCACCGGCCAGCTCGTGACCGGGGTCTCGGGGATCACCGAGACGTTCGTGAAGGAACGGCCGCTCGCCGAGGAGTCCGCCGGCCTGAGCGCCGCGGGCGGCGGCGGGGCGACCGGTCAGGTCACCGTGGACGACGCCGCGCTGTTCACCGCCAGGCTGTCGGGGGGCGCGGTCGCGTCGTTCGAGGCCACGCGGTTCGCCACCGGCCGCAAGAACGCCATGCGCATCGAGGTGAACGGCGCGCTCGGCAGCCTCGCGTTCGACTTCGAGTCGATGAACGAGCTGTGGTTCCACGACCAGACGCTGCCCGCCGAGGAGGCGGGATTCCGGCGCATCTACGTGACCGAGGCCGGGCACCCGTACGCGGGGGCCTGGTGGCCGCCCGGTCACGGCCTCGGGTACGAGCACACGTTCACGCACGAGGTAAAGGACTTCGTGCAGGCGATCGGCGAGGGCACCGACCCCGAGCCGTCCTTCGCCGACGGCCTGCGGGTGCAGCGGGTGCTGGCCGCGGTCGAACGCAGCGCGTCCGACGACAGCCGCTGGACCACGGTCTGACCGCCGCGGCCATCACAGCATTTTCGAAGGAGCGGACATGACGCGACCCATCACCTTGTTCACCGGCCAGTGGGCCGACCTGCCGTTCGAGGAGGTGTGCAGGCTCGCCGGCGAGTGGGGTTACGACGGCCTGGAGATCGCCTGCTGGGGCGACCACTTCGAGGTCGACAAGGCCCTGGCCGACGACTCCTACATCCCCCGCAAGCTGGAGATCCTCGACAAGCACGGCCTGAAGGTCTGGACGATCTCCAACCACCTGGTCGGCCAGGCGGTGTGCGACAGCCCGATCGACGAGCGCCACAAGGGCATCCTGCCGTCCCGCATCTGGGGCTCGGGTGACGCCGAGGAGGTGCGCCGGGCGGCCGCCGAGGAGATGAAGGACACCGCTCGGGCGGCGGCCAAGCTGGGTGTGAGCACGGTGGTGGGATTCACCGGCTCGTCCATCTGGCACACCGTGGCGATGTTCCCGCCGGTCTCCCCCTCGATGATCGAGGCGGGCTACCAGGACTTCGCCGACCGGTGGAACCCCATCCTGGACGTGTACGACGAGGTCGGCGTGCGCTTCGCGCACGAGGTGCACCCGAGCGAGATCGCCTACGACTACCACACCACCGTGCGGGCCCTGGAGGCCGTGGGGAACCGGCCGGCGTTCGGCCTCAACTGGGACCCCTCGCACATGGTGTGGCAGGAGCTCGACCCCGCCGGGTTCATCCTGGACTTCGCCGACCGGATCTACCACGTGGACTGCAAGGACGCCAAGGTGCGCACCGGGGACGGCCGCCGCGGCCGGCTGTCGTCGCACCTGCCGTGGGCCGACATGCGCCGAGGCTGGGACTTCGTCTCCACCGGCCGGGGCGACGTGCCCTGGGAGGACTGCTTCCGCGCCCTCAACTCCATCGGGTACGACGGCCCCATCTCGATCGAGTGGGAGGACGCCGGGATGGACCGCCTGTCCGGCGCCCCCGAGTCCCTCGCCTTCGTGCGCGGCCTGAACGCCATCACGCCCCCGACCGCGTCCTTCGACGCGGCCTTCTCCTCGGAGTGACGGCCCCCTGAGCCGAACGGCGGCCGGCCGGATCCTTCCCCCCTCACCGGCCGGCCCCGTTCCGGACCGACCGGCCCGCCCTGCTCCGGCGGGCCGGTCTCTGCTTTCTCTGCTTCTCAGTCGAAGACCACGACCTGCCGCAGCACCTCGCCGCCGCGCAGCGCCGCGACGGCGTCGTTGAGGTCGCCGAGCCGGATCCGGGAGCTGATCATGCTCTCCAGGTCGAGCTTGCCCGCCTTCCACATGCTCGCGAACAGCGGGAAGTCGCGGCGGACGTCGCTGTCGCCGTACAGCGAGCTGTGCAGCGTCTTGCCGTCGAACATCAGGTTGAACGCGGGCAGCGACACCATGTCGTCCATCGCGCCCGCGCCGACCACGACGACGTCGCCGCCCCTGCGGGTGGCCTGCCAGGCCGCCAGGATGGTCTGGGACTTGCCGACCACCTCGAAGCCGTAGTCGAAGCCCTGGCCGCCGGTGAGCGAGCCGATGGCCTCCATCATCTTGTCCGGCGTGCAGGCGTCGGTGGCGCCGACCTTCTTGGCGAGGGCGTGCTTGGACTCCAGCGGGTCGATCGCGAGGATCGTCGTGGCGCCGGACACCCGCGCGCCCTGGATCACCGACAGGCCGACGCCGCCGCAGCCGATCACCACGACGGTGGAGCCGGGCCGCACCTTCGCCGTGTTGACGGCCGCGCCGACCCCCGTGGTGATGCCGCAGCCGATGAGCGCCGCGACCTCGTACGGCACCTCGGGGTCGACCTTGATCGCGCCCTGCCACGGGACGATGATCTCTTCGGCCCAGGTGCCGCACCCGACCATGCCGTACGCCTGGGTCTCCCCGCCGTACCGGAACCGGGCCAGGGTGAAGCTCTCCATGACGTAGTGCATGCACAGGTACGGCTGGCCGCCCACGCAACGCTCGCACGCGCCGCAGGCGGGGGTCCAGTTGATGATGACGTGGTCGCCGGGGGCCAGCGACGTGACGTGCTCGCCGACCTCCAGGACCTCGCCCGCGCCCTCGTGGCCGGGGACCACCGGCAGCGGCATGGGCAGCACGCCGGTCATCACCGACAGGTCCGAGTGACAGACCCCGGTGGCCTTGATCTTCACACGGACGTCCGTCGGGCCCATGGGGGCGAGGGTGAAGTCGTCGCGGATGTCGAGCTTGTCATCCCCGACGGCGTGCAGGAGCGCGGCTCGCATGAAGGACCTCCTAGGGGGGCGTGCTACTCCTCTTCGAGGGAGAGCGCGGCTTTCGGGCAGGAACGGACCGCGTGGCGCACGCGGTCCAGCATCTCCGGCGGTGGCTCGGGGAGCAGCACGTTCAGGTTGTCGTCGTCGTCCACTTCGAAGACCTCGGGGGCGAGGCCCATGCAGACGGCGTTCGCCTCGCAGACGTCGTAGTCGACCTTGATCTTCATCGGTGCCCTCCTGGCATAGATGGGGATGAAGGTGAGACTAGGCCGAAGCGGGGGCGGTCAGCTTGCGATGGTCCCAGGAGACCACGCGTGTCGGCTCCACGACATAGGCGACCCGCTTGCGGCCGGTGTGCTCGACGTAGCCGCGCAGCTCGTCGGCCGGGCCGTCCTCGGGGAGGCCGGCCATGCGCTTGGTGACCTCCATGCCGACGTCCAGCACCTCGGCCGGGGCGTCGATCAGGCGGGCGGTGCCGTACACCAGGACGCCGCGCAGCTCGAAGTAATCGTCACCCGTCTCGATGAGGCAGCTCACCCGGGGATCGCGTTCGATGTTCCGCCGCTTCTGGGCCTTGGCGTAGGTCCAGAAGGCGATGCGGCCGGTGACCAGGCCGTAGAACATCGTCACCATGTGCGGCGTTCCGTCGGGGTTGATGGTGCCGAGCTGGAGCTTGCGGGAGTCCCGGAGGAGCTCCGCCACCTCGTCGTCGCTCATCACGATGCGGGCACGCTGGTTCACCCAGGAAGTAGAACACGTTCCACCAGGGGAGGCAAGGGTGCGCCGGAATATTGTTCGGGCATATCGGATCTTGATGGGGGCACGGTTGTCCGTGGTCGTTCGTTGACCGGTAGTGTTCTGCCCCGTTGCCGTACTCAGGGGAAAACCATGACTGATCCGTCCTTGCCGGCCGACCTGCGGCACGCGGCCGAGAGAGCCAAGGGCTTCATGCCGAAACCGGAGGGTCTGGCGCTGTACCAGACCGCCCATGCCTACGGCACTCGCGGCCCCATCTGCGAGATCGGCACCTACTGCGGCAAGTCCGCCGTGTACCTCGGCGCCGCGGCCCGCGAGACCGGCACGGTGGTGTTCACCGTCGACCACCACCGCGGCTCGGAGGAGATCCAGCCGGGCTGGGCCCACCACGACCCCACGCTGATGGACCTTCGCTTCGGCAAGATGGACTCGCTGCCGTTCTTCCGGTCCACCATCGCCGCGGCCGGGCTGGAGGACACCGTCATCGCGGTCGTCGGCCGCTCGGAGATCGTGGCCCGCTACTGGAACACCCCGCTGGCGATGCTCTTCATCGACGGCGCCCACTCCGAGGAGCCCGCCACCAAGGACTACGAGGGCTGGTCCCCGCACGTCATGCCCGGCGGCGCGCTGGTCTTCCACGACATCTACCCCGACCCCGCCAAGGGCGGTCAGGGGCCCTACCGCGTGTACCAGCGCGCCCTGGCCTCCGGCTCGTTCGAGGAGGTCCGCGTCGAGGGGTCCCTGCGCGTGCTGGAGCGCCTCGGCGCCTGAGAGGCCGGGTGCGGGGTCAGGTGCGGCTCGGCGTGCTCGGCGTGGCCGAGCAGCCGCAGGTGGCCGGGTCGGTCACCGGCTGGGTGTACCGGCCCGCGTCCCGGAACAGCGCCGCGGCGGGCGTGGCGCCGGACAGTGCGTCGGCGGCCAGCACCACCGCGGCGGCCGTGTAGGCCGACTGCTCGCGGGGGAACCAGTTGCGGTTCACGAACTGCCAGCCGGTCCAGTACGAGCCGTCCTCGTGCCGCATGTGCTGCAGGTCGCGGAACACGGCGTGCGCCCGCTCGGCGTCCCCGAGGGCGTCCAGCGCCAGCACCAGCTCGCAGGACTCCGCGGCGGTGACCCACGGCTGGTCGGACACGCAGCGCACGCCGAGCCCGGGGACCACGAAGGTGTCCCACCGCTCGGCCAGCCGGGCCCGCGCCTGCGCGCCGCGCACCGCCCCGCCGAGCACCGGGTAGTACCAGTCCATGGAGAACCGGCTCTTGTCGGCGAACGCCTCGGGGTGGGCCGCGATGACGTGGCCGAGCTGACCGGCGGCCAGCTCCCAGTCCGGCTGCCGCTCGCCGAGGTGCTCGCCGAGCAGCACGCCGCAGCGCAGCCCCTGGTAGATGGAGGAGCACCCGGTCAGCAGGGCGAACCCGGCGGGCTCACCGGTGGCCTTGCGCTGCCAGATGATCTCGCCGCGGGCGGTCTGCAGCCCGACCACGAAGTCCAGCGCGCGGCGCACGACCGGCCACATGCGGCGGGCGAACGCCTCGTCCCCGGTGACCAGCAGCTCGTGCCACACCCCGACGGCGAGGTACGCGGCGTGGTTGCTCTCCCCGGCCGGCTCGGTGGCCTGGCCGCGCACGACCTTCTGCGGCCAGGAACCGTCGGCGCGCTGGTACCGCACCAGCCAGTCGTACCCGGCGCGGGCCTCGGCGGTGAGCCCGGCGACGGACATGGCCATCAGGCATTCGACGTGGTTCCACGCGTCCACGTGGCCCTCGGGCCAGGGCACGCCGCCGTCGTCCTCCTGGATCGCGGCGATGCTGCGCCCGGTGGCGACGACCTGATCGGCGGTGATGATCCCCGGCACGGAGGGGATTCGCTCGCCTGCCGTCATGCCGGCTTCCGTACGTAGATCACCACGCTCTTCCCGATCAGCGGGTTCAGCACGGCCTCGGCGATCCGGGTGGCCGCGGGGCGCTTCATGATGTCCCAGACCAGCAGCCGGTGGTAGGCCTTGGCCAGCGGATGCTCGTCGTCGTTCACGCCGACCGCGCACTTGATCCACCAGTACGGCGAGTGCAGCCCGTGGGCGTGGTGGTGCGGGCCGATCTCCAGCCCGGTGGCCTTCAGCTTCGCGGTCAGCTCGGCGAGGGTGTAGATCCGCACGTGGCCGCCGGGCGCCGTGTGGTACGCCTCCGACAGCGCCCAGCAGATGCGCTCGGGGATGAAGCTCGGCACGGTGATCGCCGCGGTGCCGCCCGGCCTGAGCACGCGGTGGATCTCGCGCATCGCCGCCATGTCGTCCGGGATGTGCTCCAGCACCTCGGCCGCGATCACCCGGTCGAACGACGCGTCGGGGAACGGCATGGCGAGCGCGTCCCCCGTCACGGTCTCCGCGGTGGCACCCGCGGGCACCTCGCCCGCCTTGTCCATCGCGGCGAACATGATGGACACGCTGCGCAGCTCCGCCGCGTCCTGGTCGAACGCCACCACGTCGGCGCCGCGCCGCAGCACCTCGTACGCGTGCCGCCCGCCGCCGCAGCCGAGGTCCAGCACCCGAAGGCCCGGTCCGACCGGCAGCCTCCCGAAGTCGACCGTCAGCACCTAGCGCTCCCCTTTCGCCCTCGCCTGGATGGCCTCGCGGTACGCCTCCACGGTCCGCCTGGCCACGACGTTCCAGGTGAACCGCTCCATGACCCGGTCGTAGCCCGCCTTGCCGACCCGCTCCCGCTCCTGCGGGGCGTCATGCAGGCGGCGCAGCACGCCGGCCAGTTCCTCGGGGTCGCCCGGGGCGACCTGCACGGCCGCGTCGCCGACCACCTCGGGCAGCGCGCCGGTGCGGCTGGCCACCAGCGGGGTGCCGCAGGCCATGTGCTCGACGGCGGGCAGCGAGAAGCCCTCGTACAGCGAGGGCACCACGGAGATCTCGGACGTCGCGATCAGCTCACCGAGCTCGTCGTCGGAGATGCCGTGCACGAAGCGCACCCGGTCGCCGAGGGCGAGCTCCTGGACGAGCTTCTCGGTGGGGCCGCCAGGGGTGGGCCTGCTGACCACGGTCAGGTTGACGTCGCGCTCGGTGGCCAGCTTGGCGACCGCGCGCAGCAGGGTCGCGACCCCCTTCATGGGGGAGTCGGCGCTCGCCACCGCGACGATCGACCCCTTGCGCCTGGGCAGGTGCGGGCGGGGGTGGAAGAAGCGCGTGTCCACGCCGAGGGGGATGAGCCGCATGTTGCGCTGCGGCACGTTGAAGTCGCGGTGGATGTCGGCGAGGCTCGACTCGCTGACGGTGAGGATCGGGTTCAGGCGGGGCGCGACGATGCTCTGCATCCGCACGAAGCCGTACCACCGGCGCATGGACAGCTGCTTGCGCGGCGGGGCGGCGCGCAGCTCGATGCGCCGGTCCACGCTGATCGGGTGGTGGATGGTGCCGACCACCGGGAACAGCTTCTGGATGCCGAGCAGGCCGTAGCCGAGGGTCTGGTTGTCCTGCACCACGTCGAAGTCGCCCTGGCGGCTCTTGAGCTCGCGCAGGGCCCGCAGGCTGAAGGTGAGCGGCTCGGGGAAACCGGCCGTCCACATGGTGGCGACCTCGAGCATGTCGATCCAGTCGCGGTACTCCTTCAGCCCCGGCGTGCGGAAGGGGTCCTCGTCGCGGTACAGGTCGAGGCTCGGCACCTTGGTGAGCACGACGCCCTCGTCCAGCTCGGGATAGGGCTGGCCGGAGAGGACCTCGACGTTGTGCCCGAGGGCGACCAGCTCGCGGCTGAGGTGGCGCAGGTAGACGCCCTGGCCGCCGCAGGTGGGTTTGCTTCGGTACGACAGGAGCGCGACCCTCAGGGGGCTGTCCGGGTCTCCGGCGGGGCCGTGCGGCCGCGCGTCCTTCGGAACCTCCACGGACACCCCTTCCGGGCCGGTGCTCGATCGCCCAAAAACAGGGCATGTACCGCAAAAGCCGATCTTAGCTGCGAAGACTACCATCTAGCGCTAGACCTCTACTTTGACGGGAATCGCTCCTCATCTGCTCCGCACAGCCCGCGAACTGGGCTGTTAGCCTAACCGAACGCGGCTCGGTAGAACCAGTTCTAGGTAGGTTGGCCGCATGCCGCCACGTTGCCCATAGCGCTCGACGGACCTCGTGGCGGTACATTCGCTGCTTAAAGTCCAAGTTCGGGCGTAGTCGTCTAACCCCGCGGGCCCGAAGAAACTGGAGGACCTGTTGGCCAGGCGTGCGCTGATCACCGGCATCACCGGGCAGGACGGTTCCTACCTCGCGGAGCACCTGCTCGAACAGGGCTACGACGTCTGGGGCCTGGTGCGTGGGCAGGCGAACCCCCGGGTCTCGCGGGTGCGCAGGCAACTCCAGGACGTGCAGCTCGTCCGGGGCGACCTGCTCGACCAGGGCTCCCTCATCTCCGCGGTGGAGCGGGTCGGGCCCGACGAGGTCTACAACCTCGGCGCCATCTCCTTCGTGCCGATGTCGTGGGAGCAGGCCGAGCTGACCGCCGAGGTCACCGGCATGGGCGTGCTGCGCATGCTGGAGGCCATCCGCGTCTGCTCGGGGATCACCTCCTCCCGGGCCACGGCCTCCGGGCAGATCCGCTTCTACCAGGCGTCGTCGTCGGAGATGTTCGGGCAGGTCCGCGAGACGCCGCAGAACGAGCTGACGCCGTTCCACCCGCGCTCGCCGTACGGGGTGGCCAAGGCGTACGGGCACTTCCTCACCCAGAACTACCGCGAGTCGTACGGCATGTTCGCGGTGTCCGGCATCCTGTTCAACCACGAGTCCCCCCGGCGTGGCGCCGAGTTCGTCACCCGCAAGATCACGCTGGGCGCCGCCCGCATCAAGGTGGGCCTCACCACCGACCTGCGCCTCGGCAACCTCGACGCCCGCCGCGACTGGGGCTACGCCGGCGACTACGTCCGCGCCATGCGCCTGATGCTCCAGGCCGAGGTCCCCGAGGACTACGTCATCGGCACCGGCCGCACCCACTCGGTCCGCGAGCTGGTCCTGGCCGCCTTCGAGGCCGCCGGCCTGGACTGGGAACGCCACGTGGTGATCGACCAGTCCCTCCACCGCCCCGCCGAGGTCGACCTGCTGTGCGCCGACCCCAAGAAGGCCCGCGTCCAGCTCGGCTGGGAACCGACGGTCGGCTTCGAGGACCTCATCGCCATGATGGTCGACTCCGACACCCGCCTCCTCGCCGGCGGCGCCGACCCCGACCAGGACTCCTCCTGGCCTTAACCCGTCGCTCCCGTCCCCGCCGGCCGGTGCGCCGTCACGGTTTGCGGGCGACCCCGGACAGGACCCACATCTTGCCGAAGTCGACCGGGCGGGCGATGCCGGGGCGCCACTCGGGGGCGGTGACGAGGCCGGGCTCGACGAGCTCGAGGTCGCCGAAGAAGCGCAGCAGCTCGTCCCGGGTGCGGGCGACCCAGGGGGCGCCGGCCTTGGTGGAGACCTGGACCAGTTCGGCGGTCTCCTCCGGGTGGGGGTCGGGGGTGACGTGGGAGACGGCGAGGTAGCTGCCGGGGGCCATCACCTCGCGCAGCCGGGAGACGACCTCGTACGGGCCCTCCTCGTCCCGGACGAAGTGGAGCACCGCGACCAGCAGGACGGCGACCGGCTCACTGAAGTCGATGAGGCGCGGTAGGTCGGGATGGGAGAGGATGTCGCCGATCTGGCGCAGGTCGCCCCGGATGAAGGTCACGTTCTCGCTGTCGGCCACCAGCGCGTCCCCGTGCGCCACCACCAGCGGGTCGTAGTCGACGTACACCACACGGGTGCCCTCGGCGGCCTCGGCCGCCACCTGGTGGACGTTCTGCTGGGTGGGCAGCCCGGAACCGATGTCGAGGAACTGCCTGATGCCGGCCTCACCGGCGAGGAACCGCACCGCGCGCCCGAGGAACTCGCGGTTCTGCCGGGCCATCAGCGGCATCTCTGGCGCCATCGCGAAGGCCTTCTCCGCCGCCGCGCGGTCCGCCTCGTAGTTGTCCTTGCCGCCGAGGGCGTAGTCGTAGATGCGCGCCGCGCTCGGGGTGTTGGGGTCGACCCCGGCGGGGGCGGGGCGCAGATCGGACATCGCGGTCTCCTCGGGTCACGGGGTGGGGGGCACCCGCGTCCCGGCCATCGTAAGGGTCACTCGCGATAGATGTTGATCTCCCGCCCGAAACCCACGGAGGCCGGGTCGGTCCGCCCGGTGGACACCATCAGGAAGTCGAGCGCGTCGATCGTGACCACCGGGGTCCGCGGCCCCGCGCGGCCGAACCGGATCTCCTGCGGCCCCCCGCCGTCCACCCCGGTGAGGACGAACCGCGCGGGCCCGAAGCCGTCGTCCTGCAGCCGCCGGAGCACGTCGTCCAGGGAGGCGCCGAGCCCCGGGCCCCGGTCGGACGGCAGCCCGAGCGCCGTCCGCACGTCGTCGGTGTGGATGAACAGGTCGTGCCACAGCCGGATCGCGCTCTGCTCGATGGTCAGGCCGGGCACCGGGCCCGGCTTCTGCCAGGACGGCTCCTCCAGCCCGTTGAGGAGGTCCACGATGGACCCGGCGGCGAGCCGCAGCGGCTTGACCAGCTCGGCGGGCTCGCGGTCGCGGAGCGCGGCGGCCTGCTGGTCGCCGGTGCGGGTGCCGCCGAAGCCGTCGGCGATGTCCTTGGCGAGGCCGGTGATGTGGCCCGCGATGTCCCGCACCTGCCAGCCGGCGCAGCGGGTGGGCAGCCGCCACTGCTCCGGGGTGAGCCCCTCCGCGAGCGAGGCGAAGTCCGCGTAGGCGCGGCCGACGCCCACGGCGATCTGCGCGCCCCGTGGGGGGTTGCTCAATAAATTCATGGCGGCGACTATACGAACGCGGTCCTTTGTCTGTATATACGCCAGTCAAATAGATGCCGGTACCGGCCCGCGCCCCCGGGCGCGACCCGAGGGCGCGGACGCGGCGGCTCAGACCTCCACGGGCATCGACTTGATGCCGTTGATGAAGTAGGAGCGCAGCCGCTTGACGTCGCCCACGGGACGCAGGCCGGGCATGCGCTCGGCCACCACCTCGAACAGCACGCGCAGCTCCATCTTGGCCAGGTGGTTGCCCAGGCAGAAGTGGGCACCCCCGCCGCCGAAGCCGATGTGCGGGTTGGGGTCGCGGCCGATGTCGAAGCTCTCGGGCCGGGAGAAGACCGATTCGTCCCGGTTGGCCGCGGAGTAGAAGACGACGACCTTGTCGTTCTCCTTGATCTCCCTGCCGCCGAGGACGGTGTCCTGCGTCGCGGTGCGCCGGAACAGGTTGACCGGGGAGACCCAGCGGACGATCTCGTCGGCGGCCGTGCCGGCCAGCGACGGGTCGCGCACCAGGCGGTCCCACTGCTCGGGGTGCTCGAACAGGGCGAGCATGCCGCCGGAGGCGGCGTTGCGGGTGGTCTCGTTGCCCGCCACGACCAGCAGGAGGATGAACAGGTCGAATTCCTCGACGCTGAGCGTCTCGCCGTTCTCGTCCGGCTGGAGCAGCTTGGTGACGATGTCCGGCTGGGGGTTCACGCGGCGCTGCTCGGCGAGCGCGTTGGCGTACGCGTAGACCTCGAACGCCGCGTTCTGGCCGTCGTCGGGGTTGCTGGCGTAGTCGGGGTCCTGCGCGCCGATCATGCGGTTGGACCACTCGAAGATCTTGTTGCGGTCCTCGACCGGGGCGCCGAGCAGCTCGCAGATCACGTACAGGGGGAGCGGCGCGGCCACGTCGGTGACGAAGTCGACGTCGCCCTTGGCGCGGGCGTCGTCCACCAGGTTGTGGCAGATCTCCCTTATATGTTCTTCGAGCAGCCCGATCTGGCGCGGGGTGAAGCCGCGGTTCACCAGGGAGCGCCGCCGGGTGTGCTCGGGCGGGTCCTGGTTGAGCATCATCATCCGCTGCAGCATGACCTGCTCTTCGGGCATCTCGTCGAACAGCGCGAGCTTCCTGCTGGAGGAGAACAGCTCGGAGTGGCGGGACACGTGGACCACGTCCTCGTGCCGGGTGACCGCCCAGAACCCCGGCCAGCCCTCCTCCGCGCCTTTCTCGTGCCAGAAGACCGGATGGTTGGCACGCAGCCATTCGAACTGGCCGTGCGGGGCGCCGTGTAGCGCGTAGTAGTCCTGGTCGACGAGGTCGATTTCCATGAGGCCACCTGGAGGTCAAGTCGAGCTCTTGAAGGACACACGTTACTGAAACGTGTTCTATTACGGGCGCGGGGGGTGGTCAAGCCGGGGGCGGGGGGCCGGATGCGCCGGGTGATGCGCCGACTTTAAAGCGTATCCGGCGCGGCGTCGAAGGATCGGATGTATGTCGGACTGATACCGGGACACGCTTGACTGCAACAGCTCGCTGCGTAGTCTTTGCTCTCAAGACATCCGATGAATGTAGGGGAAGTTGCGTGAAGCTACTGCGAGTCGGACCACCAGGACAGGAACGTCCCGCCGTGCTGGACGGCGACGGACGGCCGCGTGACCTGCGAGGCCTGCTCGGCCCCGGCGCGGACCTGGACGGCGCCTTCCTGGCCGGCGGCGGGACGGCCCGCGTCCGCGAGGCGCTCCACCGCGACGAGCTGCCGCTCCTGCGCCCCGACGAGACCGGCGCGGCGCGGATCGGCGCCCCGATCGCCCGGCCCGGAAAGATCGTCTGCATCGGCCTCAACTACCGCGACCACGCCGCCGAGACCGGTGCGGCCCTGCCCGCCGAGCCGATCGTGTTCATGAAGGCATCCAACACCGTGGTGGGGCCGGACGACGAGGTGCTGGTGCCGCGTGGCAGCGTGAAGACCGACTGGGAGGTCGAGCTCGCCGTCGTCATCGGCGCCACCGCCCGCTACCTGGACACCGACGAGGACGCGCTGGCCTGCGTCGCCGGGTACGCCGTCTCCAACGACGTCTCCGAGCGGGAGTTCCAGCTCGAACGGGGCGGCCAGTGGGACAAGGGCAAGTCGTGCGAGACCTTCAACCCGCTCGGCCCCTGGCTGGTGACCGCCGACGAGGTGCCCGACCCGCAGAACCTCGGCCTGCGGCTCTCGGTGAACGGCACCGTGCGGCAGTACGGCACCACCAAGGACATGATCTTCCCGGTGGCGGAGATCGTCCGGTACCTGAGCCGGTTCATGGTGCTCGACCCCGGCGACGTGGTCAACACCGGCACGCCGGCCGGGGTCGCGCTCGGCACCGGCGGGCCCTACCTCCGGGAGGGCGACGTCATGGAACTGGAGATCGAGGGGCTCGGCGCCCAGCGGCAGATCGTGGGACAGGCATGACCGACGCCACGCTCATCGTCGCCATGGAGACGCACGACGTGCGCTTCCCCACCTCCCGTTACCTCGACGGGTCCGACGCCATGAACCCCGACCCCGACTACTCCGCCGCGTACGTCGTGCTGCGCTGCGCCGGGGGCGCCGAGGGCCACGGGTTCGCGTTCACCATCGGCCGCGGCAACGACGTGCAGACCGCCGCGATCCGCACGCTGGAGCGGTTCGTCGTCGGGCGGCGGCCGGACGACCTCGGCGCGCTGTACAAGGAGATGGCGCACGACTCCCAGCTGCGCTGGCTCGGCCCGGAGAAGGGCGTCATGCACATGGCGATCTCCGCGGTCGTCAACGCGCTGTGGGACCTCAAGGCCAAGCTCGAAGGCAAGCCCCTGTGGCGGCTGCTCGGCGAGATGGAGCCCGAGGAGATCGTCTCGCTGGTCGACTTCCGCTACCTCAGCGACGCCCTCACCCCCGGCGAGGCACTGGACATCCTGCGCCGCGCCGAGCCCGGGCGTGCCGAGCGGATCGCCCGGCTCACCGCCGACGGCTACCCCGCGTACACCACCTCGCCCGGCTGGCTCGGATACGACGACGACAAGCTGCGCCGCCTGTGCAAAGAGGCCATCGACGACGGCTTCACCCAGATCAAGCTGAAGGTCGGCGCCGACCTGGAGGACGACAGGCGCCGCCTGCGCATCGCCCGCGAGGTCTGCGGCCCCGGCTTCCGCATCGCCATCGACGCCAACCAGCGCTGGGACGTCGGCTCGGCCATCAGCTGGGTCAACGCGCTGCGCGAGTTCGACCCGTACTGGGTGGAGGAGCCGACCAGCCCCGACGACGTCCTCGGGCACGCCACCATCGCGCGCGCCCTGGCGCCGATCAAGGTGGCGACCGGCGAGCACGTGCAGAACCGCGTGGTGTTCAAGCAGATGCTGCAGGCCGGTTCGTTGTCGGTCGTCCAGCTCGACGCGGCCCGGGTCGGCGGGGTGAACGAGAACATCGCGATCCTGCTGCTCGCCGCCAAGTTCGGCGTGCCGGTGTGCCCGCACGCCGGCGGGGTCGGGCTGTGCGAGCTGGTGCAGCACCTCGCGATGTTCGACTACGTGGCGGTCAGCGGCAGCACGGACGACCGGATCATCGAGTACGTCGGCCACCTGCACGAGCACTTCGTCGACCCGGTGGTCATCAGGAACGGCCACTACCAGGCGCCCGCCGCGCCCGGCTTCAGCGCCGCGCTGCTGCCCGAGGCCCTGGCGGAGTACGCCTTCCCCGGCGGCCCCGCCTGGAACGGCGACGGGAGCACGACATGAGCGAGTTCGGCGGCCTCGCCGCCCTGGTCACCGGCGGCGGGTCCGGCATCGGCCTCGCCACGGCCACGCTGCTGGCCGAGCGCGGCGCCAAGGTGGCCTGCCTGGACCTCGACCCGCCGGGGGAGCCGTTCCTCGGCGTCAAGGCCGACGTCACCGACGACGCCGCGGTGCGCGCCGCCGTCACCGCGGCGGCCGAGCGGCTCGGCGGCCTGGACATCCTGGTCAACAACGCCGGCATCGGCGCGGCGGGCACCGTCGAGGGCAACCCCGACGAGGAGTGGTTCCACGTCCTCGACGTCAACCTGCTCGGCACCGTCCGGGCGACCCGGGCCGCGCTGCCGTACCTGCGCCGCTCCGGGCACGCCGCCGTCGTCAACACCTGCTCCATCGCGGCCACCGCCGGCCTGCCCGACCGCGCGCTGTACAGCGCGTCCAAGGGGGCCATCCTGTCGCTGACCCTGGCCATGGCGGCCGACCACCTGCGCGAGGGCATCCGCGTCAACTGCGTCACGCCGGGCACCGCCGACACCCCCTGGGTGCGGCGGCTGCTCGACGCCGCGCCGGACGCCGAGGCCGAACGCCGCGCGCTGGAACGCCGCCAGCCCATGGGCCGCCTGGTCACCGCCGAGGAGGTCGCCGCCGCCATCGCGTACCTGGCGAGCCCCCTCGCCGGCGGTACCACCGGAACCGTGCTCGCCGTCGACGGGGGCATGCAGGGCCTTCGCCCCCGGCCCGATGACCGAAGGTAGTGCCGGTCGCCGCCCGAGCGGCGCCCCGGAGTCCCCCCACCCGCCGTCGAAACGAGGCGCCAAGTTGAAAAGACAATCCTCGGCCACCTGCGTGGCCCTGTTCGCTCTCACCACCCTTACGCTGTCCGCCTGCGGCGGCGGCACCACCGCCGAACCGTCGTCCTCGGCGTCGGCCCCGGCCGCCGCGGCGGGCGGCGGGAAGGTCGGTGTGGACTTCCCCCGTGCCGACTCCGACTTCTGGAACTCGTACAACAAGTACGTGCCCCAGCTCGCCGGTGAGCTCGGCATCGACCTGATGCCCCCCACCAACTCCCAGAACGACGTGGCCAAGCTGGTGTCCAACACCCAGGCCCTGGTCAGCCAGGGGGCCAAGGCCGTCGTCATGGCGCCGCAGGACACCGGGGCCATCGCCACCACCCTGGACCAGCTGGCGGCCAAGAACATCCCGGTCGTCACCGTCGACACGCGGCCCGACAAGGGCCCGACGTACATGGTGGTCCGCGCCGACAACCGCGCCTACGGCGAGAAGGCGTGCAAGTTCCTCGGCGACCAGCTCAAGGGCAAGGGCAAGGTCATCGAGTTCCAGGGCTCGCTGTCCTCGGTCAACGGCCGCGACCGCTCCGAGGCGTTCGCCGGCTGCATGAAGACCAACTACCCCGGCATCCAGGTGTTCGAGGAGCCCACCGAGTGGGAGGGCACCAAGGCCGCCGCCGCGCTGCAGACCCGGCTCACCCAGCACCCCGACATCAACGGCATCTACATGCAGGCCGGCGGCGTGTTCCTGGCGCCCACCCTGCAGGTGCTGAAGTCCAAGAACCTGCTGGTGCCGCCGACCGACCCCAAGCACATCTTCATCGTCTCCAACGACGGCATCCCGCAGGAGTTCCAGGCCATCAGGGACGGGCAGATCGACGCCACCGTGTCCCAGCCCGCCGACCTGTACGCCAAGTGGGCCCTCACGTACGCCAAGGCCGCGCTGGAGGGCAAGAAGTTCACCGCCGGCCCGACCGACCACGACAGCACCATCGTGGACGTCGGCGGCGGGCGCCTTGAGGACCAGTTGCCCGCGCCGCTGGTCACCAAGGAGAACGTGGACGACCCGCAGCTCTGGGGTAACCAGGTCAAGTGATGTCCCCATCCGCCGTACCGGCCGTCGAGGCCCGGAGCGTCACCAAGCGCTTCGGGCCCACGACGGCGCTCGACGACGCCGGCATCGTCATCGCCGAAGGGGAGACCCACGCCCTGGTCGGGCGGAACGGCGCCGGCAAGTCCACACTCGTGTCCATCCTCACCGGCCTGCAACGCCCCGACGGGGGCGAGGTGCTGTTCGGTGGGCGCCCCGCGCCGTCCGTGGCCGACCGGGACGGCTGGCGGCGCACCGTCGCGTGCGTCTACCAGAAGTCCACGATCATCCCGGCGCTCACCGTCGCGGAGAACCTCTTCCTCAACCGCCAGGCCGGGAGCGGGCCCATCAACTGGCGGTCCCTGCGGTCCCGGGCCCGCGAGCTGCTCGACCAGTACGGCGTGGACGTCGACGCCGGGCGCCTCGCCGGGGACCTGAACGTGGAGCAGCGGCAGCTGCTGGAGATCGCGCGGGCGCTGTCGTTCGGCGCGCGGTTCATCATCCTGGACGAACCGACCGCGCAGCTCGACGGCCCCGCCATCGAGCGGCTGTTCACCCGGATGCGGGCCCTGCGCGAGCAGGGGGTGACGATGATGTTCATCTCCCACCACCTGGAGGAGGTGTACCGCGTCTGCCAGTCCGTCACCGTGTTCCGCGACGCCCGGCACGTCCTCACCCGGCCCGTGGACGACCTGCCGCACGACGAGCTGGTCGCCGCGATGACCGGCGAGGACGCCTCGGCGTACCTTTCCGGCCGCACCGCGCCCGCGGGCGGGAACGTCGTGCTCAGCGCCGAGAAGCTGACGCTGGGGGAGCGGTACCGCGACGTCGACCTCACCGTGCGGGCCGGGGAGATCGTCGGCCTCGCCGGGTCCGGCAGCAGCGGCAAGGTGGGCCTCGCCGAGACCCTGGTCGGGCTGCACGCCGCCGACAGCGGCACCGTCACGGTCAACGGCGTCCGGCCCCGCCCCGGTGACGTCGCGGCGGCCCTGCGCGCCGGGCTCGGCTTCGTGCCGCAGGACCGGCACAAGGAGGGCTTCGTCCCGCTGCTGTCCGTCGAGGAGAACGCCACCCTGCCGATCGCCCGCAGGCTCGGCCGCTTCGGCGCGGTGTCCCCGCGCCTGCGCCGAGCCGCCGCCGAACGGATGATCACGCAGCTGGACATCAAGACCACGGGCCCGTCCCAGCCCGTGAAGGACCTCTCCGGCGGCAACGCCCAGAAGGTCGTCATGGCCAGGGCCCTCGCCGACGACCCCACCGCCCTGGTCGTCATCAACCCCACCGCCGGGGTCGACGTCCGCGCCAAGCAGGCCCTCCTCGGCGCCGTCGAGGCCGCCACCGAACGCGGCGCCGGGACCGTCCTCGTCTCCGACGAGCTCGACGACCTGCGCATCTGCGACCGCGTCCTGGTGATGTTCCACGGCCGCGTCGTCAAGGAGGTCCCGCGCGGCTGGACGGACGCCGACCTCGTCGCCGTCATGGAAGGCGTCGGCGGACAATGATCGGACCAGCCCGCCGCCAGGCGACGACACGGCCGTTCGCACCGGGCGGCCGCCGCGGGACCTTCCCCGCGGGCACCACGCCGTCAGAAGATCGACAAGGATATCCGCGGGTGCTCACCCCGACGGTTCTGGAAGGCACCGGCGAACGATGACTCAGACCACCGTGACCACTCCCGGCTCCCCGGGCCCCCAGCGGACACGGACCGGCGGCGGTGCCGTCCGGCTCGCCCGGTTCCGCGACCTCGCGCTGGTCCCGGCGATCGTGCTGCTCATCGTGGTGGGCGCCCTCATCGAGCCGGCGTTCCTCAGCGTCGACAACCTCACCAACGTGCTCCAGCAGCAGACCGAGCTGTCCCTGCTCGTGCTCGCCGAGGCCCTCATCCTGATCGCCGGGAAGTTCGACCTCTCCCTGGAGTCGACCGTCGGCCTCGCCCCCGCGCTGGCCGTCGGCCTGGTCATCCCCGCCGCGTCCGCCGGGCTCGGCACCGAATGGCCCGCCGTCCTCGCCATCCCGCTGTGCCTGGTGATCGGCATGCTGATCGGCGCCTTCAACGGCCTGCTGATCCTGCGGTTCAAGCTGTCGGCCTTCATCGTCACGCTCGGCATGCTCATCGTGCTGCGCGGCCTCCAGATCGGCTTCACCGGCGGCCAGAACCTCTTCGCCCTCCCCGAGTCCTTCCTCTACCTCGGCAACGCGCGGTGGCTCGGCCTCCCCGCTTCCATCTGGATCTGCGCCGTCGCGTACATCGCCGGAATCGTCGTCCTCGGCTACTTCCGCCACGGCCGATCCATCTACGCCATCGGCGGCAACGTCGACGCCGCCCGCGCCGCGGGCGTCCGCACCGACCGCGTCCTGTGGACCGTCTTCATCATCGGCAGCCTCCTGGCCGCCCTCGCCGGCCTCCTGATGACCGGCCGCCTGGGCTCGGTCGCCGCCGCCCAGGGCAACGGCATGATCTTCACCGTCTTCGCCGCCGCCGTGATCGGCGGCGTAAGCCTGGACGGCGGCAAGGGCACACTGTTCGGCGCCCTCTGCGGCGTCCTGGTCCTAGGCTTGATCAACAACATCCTCACCCTGGCCGGCGTCTCCGCCCAATGGATCCAGGCCATCTACGGCGCCATCATCCTCATAGCCCTGATGCTCGCCCGCCTGACCACCGGCCAAGCCCAAGACTGACCATGCCCACCCCATCCCCCACACCACACGGTCACCACCGCACCGTCAACGCCGCCTCGTCATCGCCGCGCCGCTACCATCGCGCCGTCATCGTCCGCCTCCCTCGGACTGCACTTTTCCGGCGCCGCGACGGCGGGTACCGGCTACGGCGAATCCGGCGCCGTCATACGGCGGCCGGGGTGGGAACCATGCGTCTCGATGACTTCGAAGGAGGGATCACATGGAGGACGTGGTCGTAGGCAGGGGCGCCTGGGTGACCCGGTTAGGGTACGGCGCCGCGCCGATCGGCAACCTGTTCACCCCCGTCGGCGACGACCAGGCCGTCGAGACGGTGAAGGCGGCGTGGGACGCCGGAGTCAGGTTCTTCGACACGGCCCCGCACTACGGCCTGGGGCTCTCGGAACGACGGCTGGGCGCGGTCCTGCGCCAATGGCCGAGGCACACCTACACCCTCTCCACCAAGGTAGGACGTCTCCTGGTCCCCGCCGACGGCGCCGGCAAGGACGACCAGGGCTTCGACGTCCCGAGAACCCACCGCCGCGTCTGGGACTTCTCCCGTGACGGCGTCCGCAGATCCCTTGAGGAAAGCCTGACCCGCCTGGGCCACGACCACGTCGACATCGCCCTCATCCACGACCCCGACGACCACTGGAAGGAAGCCGTCACCGAGGCCTACCCCGCCCTCGCGGAGCTCCGCGACCAGGGCGTCGTCAAGGCCATCGGCGTAGGCATGAACCAGTGGCAGATGCCCGCCCGCTTCGTCGAGGAGACCCACCTCGACCTGGTCGTCCTGGCCGGCCGCTACACACTCCTGGACCAGTCGGGCGCCGAGCTCCTCCCCCTCTGCCAGTCCCGAGGCGTGGCCGTGATAGCCGCCGGTGTCTTCAACAGCGGCCTCCTGGCCACCCACGCCGCCACCGGCACCTTCGAATACGCCCCCGCCCCGGCCCCCCTCCGCGACCGCGCCCGCCGCATCGCCGAAGTCTGCGACCGCCACAACGTGACCCTCCCCCAAGCGGCCCTCGCCTTCCCCGCCCGCCACCCCGCCGTAACCTCCGTCCTGGTAGGCGCCCGCTCCGCCGCCGAGATCACCACCAACGCCACCCTCGCCGCCATGACCACTCCCGACGCCCTCTGGACCGACCTGAGAGCCGAACACCTGATCGGCCCCCAGTCGTGATCGGCACCCACCACCTGGGGACCAGGTTCCGATGGAATGCTGAAACAGCCGGAATGGGAGATATTCCGTAGAAAAGGCGTCGCCGCAAGGTTGTCGTGTACTGGCCGGGTAGGCCGGGGCATTGAATGAGGCTGACGGTTGGGCCGGACGCGTGATTGTCTTTGTCTTGCGTAATCTTCACTCTAGGTAACTACGTCATGTCCGGTTGATCGGGCATATGGCTATGTAGTCGAGTGGGCGGACAAAGGAGGCGATCATGGCGTTTCGTCTGGTTGCGGCGACGCTGCTGGTGCCCTTGGGGTTGCTGGCCGCGCCCGCCGAGGGGACGGGAAACCCCATGTCGCGGGCGCTTCCGGTGGCGGATGAGCGAGGGATGGCACTGGCGGTGGGGCGGTTCGAGCCTTATGCGGCTGGGCGGGAAGCCATTACGTACGATCAGAAGCTTGTACCCGCCAATGCCATGGCGGCTGTCAGCTATGTGCCGAGTGCGGACGGGCACATGCAGGTGATGCTTCGGACGCGGGGACTGCTGCCCGATCGCAAGTACGGCGCGCACGCGCATGTCAATCAATGTGGGGCTAAAGCGGACGACGCCGGGCCGCACTATCAGAACATGAAAGACCCTGTTACGCCCTCTACAAATCCCAAATACGCCAATCCCCAGAACGAGGTCTGGCTGGACTTCACCACGGACGCCAAGGGGAACGGGTTCGCCAAGTCGGTGCTCGCGTGGCGGTTCACCGATCGGCAGGCCAAATCCGTGGTGATCCACGCGGAGCACACGCACACCGACACGGGGCACGCGGGACAGGCCGGGCCCCGGCTGGCCTGTCTCAACGTCGGGTTCTGAGGCTGCCCGCCTTGGTCCGACCTGTCTTCAGGCTCTCCAACGTGAACCGCCGAAGTGCTCCAGTGCGGCTACGACCTTCGCGGGCGGGACGGTGAACTGCCAGGTGTGGGCGATGACGAGGACATTCGTCCTGGGTTCGCGCCACGGTGGGTAGCGGCGGGTGGTGGGCAACTCCGCGGCCATGTGCGCGGCGGGGGAGTGGCCGTTCCCGAAATACGGATAGACACAGATCGCCTTCGTCCGGAACGCGCCGCGGGGCTGGAGAGTGACGTAGGAGATCTCGTTCCAGTCGATCTCCATACGGCGTTTCCGCTGGCGGGTGGCGATGCCCTGGCGGTCGACGCGCAGAGAGAACGGCTTGGTCAGCCTGATGACGATTGTCGCGAGTGCCCATATCGCACAGATGAGCCAGGCCCACCAGATCACGACGAGCGCCTGCGAGCTCGAGGTCTCCCCCAGCCAACTCGACAGCAGTCCCGCGATCGCCAGTTGTGCGGCGACCGTGGTCACCGGCCCTGCGATGTGGACGAGCCTGTTGCCTTTCACGTCGAGGCCGTCCTCGACGGCGTGACGCTTCGCCGCGGAGGACGGAGTGGTGGCCTCCGTGGTCTCGCCCGCCTCGGGTGCCGCCAGCGCGGTCCGCGCCTGCGCCGGGGAGGGCGGGGCGCCGTGGGCGGCGTTGCGGGTGAGTGCCAGCGAATCGGTGGTGTCGGTGCCGAGCTGGCTCGGTGTGGGGTGCCCCGCGGTGATCAGGCTGTGCCGCAGCGCACGGTAGATGTGGCCGAGGCTCAGCAACTCGGGCCCCTGGGGGAGACCTTCGGTCAGCAGGGTGAGGAGCGCACCGGTGAACGTGGTGTACGTCTCGTCCCACGGTGCGGTGGAGGGACGGTTGGCCGGGGAGGATGTCAGCGTGTAGGTGCCGGAGATATCGATCTGGCCGAGCACCGCGCCCTCCTCGCCGGCCATCGCCGGCACCGCCGCGCGCCCGCTGTAGCAGCAGTCCAGGATGAGCACCCGGTTGACGGCCGGACTGCTCCGGATGATCTCGCGGAGCATCTCGAAGTCCAGCGCGGTGATCCGCAGGTCATCGGGGTCGGTGTCCGTGAGCGACAGGTACAGCTCGTGGCGCCGAGGCCCGATGAGGCCGTGTCCCGCGTAGTACACGAGCAGGGTGTCCTGCGCCTCCATGGCGGCGGCGCGCGTGAAACGGTACAACTCGCGGAAGTCGTGCGGGTCGACGATGGTGCGGCAGCTCGACGGGTGGAGCGCTCCGAGCCGCGGATCCGTCAGGACGCGCTGGAGAGAGGCCACGTTGTTCCGTACCGCCGGCAGACCGGGCATTTGTGGCGACTGGTAGTTCGCCGTTCCGATCAGTACTGCTCGTGATCTGACTGGATCAGCGAGTCGCATCGGGGTTCTTCTCCTCCTGCGACAGCTGGAACGCGCGTTCCAGCATGCGCTCGGCGTCCGCCGGTTTGATGCGGGCGGCCGTGAGGGTCACTTTGTTCTCGCCGGGGCCGGTGACCTCCACCGTCACGTCGGAACGTTGCTCGCGCAGCCAGGCCACGAGGGACCGGGAGAGCGCGTTCAACGCTCCGAGGCCGGAGGCCACGGCGACCACGAACTCGACCGCGACGCCCATGGTGTCGCGTCGCGGGGACGCGGTGCTCGATGTGAGCCTGCCACGCAGTTCCGGCTCGCCGGACAACCACTCCCACAGTGACTCGGTGGCCACGTCCGCGTCGTCACCGGTGATCGCTAGACGAACTCGCTCCACGGCACCCCTGTTCCGATGCCTCGTATACCGCCGCTGTATCCGTAGTAATACGGGATGTGGTCGGCGGTTGCACGTCCTTATCGCTAATTCGTGCGCATGGTCATGGCGTGCGGACGGCGGTGCCGGAGTAGCGGGGGAGCTTCTCGCCTTGGCGGACGACCTGGAAGATGAGCTGGTCGGGGGCGGTGGAGGTGAGGGTCAGGGTGCCGGGGTAGCAGGGGCTGCCACTTATCTGGACGAGGCGGTAGGTGGCCGAGGAGGGGGTGGTGTTGTTGTTGATCAAGGTGCCGGTGCAGTGGAGGTCGAGGCCCCAGCGCAGGCTGCCGGGGGCGGTGGCGCCTCGGGAGAGGTCGAGTTCCACGGGGAAGACCTGACCGGCGCTGGGATGTGCGGCGGTGCCGGTCCACTTTCCGGTGAATATGGAGCTTGGGTCGTCCTGCTGGGCGGTGATGCCGAGCCACAGCGCGATCCCGGCGGTGCCGGCGACGAGGAGGGCCAGTGCCCATATCCGGCCGGCCCAGCGCGGGCGGGGTCGGCGGGGTGGTGCCGGGTGGGTCGTCAGGTCGTCGTCGATGGGAGGCGTGGTCGTGATGTCCTCGTCGTCGGGCTCCACCGGGTCCAGCTTGAAGGTGAGCGTGGGGGGGTTGGAGTCCTCGTCGATCTGCCCGTCGAAGGGCAGCGTGGCCGCTTCTTCCCGGGTCCGGATGGACGGATCCTCGGCGAGCGGTGGTTTCTGCGCCGCCAGTGAGGCCCCGGCCTCCAGCACGCGGCTCTCCACCAGAGCGGGATCCTCCGTGGTGTCGCCGTCGATGGCGCGGGTCTCCGCGGGCGGCGGCGGAGGAGCGGCGGACGTACGGCGGGCGATGAGGTAGCGGAGAACCTCCTCCGCGGTGGGGCGGTCGCCGGGGTCGGGCTGGAGGCACTCCTCGACCAGCTCACGCAGCGGGCCGGACAACGGGTCGAGGTCCGGCTCGCCGAACAGGACGCGCCCGAAGACGGCCTCCAGGGAGGGGGCGGCGTACGCGTGCCGGCCACTGGCGGTGAACGCGACGGTGAGGGCCCAGCCGAACATGTCGGCGGCCGGCCCGGCCCGTTCCCCCTTGAGCTGCTCGGGGGAGATGTACGCGGGAGTGCCGACCGGCACCCGCCCCGTCGTGGTCACGGTGTCCATCAGCCGGGAGATCCCGAAGTCGATCACACGCGGCCCGTCCGTCCCGAGCAGCACGTTGCCCGGCTTGAAGTCCCTGTGCACCACCCCGGCACCGTGGATCGCGGCGAGCGCCGTAGCCGTCCCCACCGCGATCCGCTCCATCGCCCCACCGGTCCGCGGCCCCTCGGTGGTGACATGCCGCTGCAGCGACACCCCCTCCACGTACTCACTGACGATGTACGGCCGATCCCCATACAGATCCGCGTCCAACACCTGCGCCGTACAGAACGGCGCCACCCTCCGCACCGCCTCCACTTCCCCCGCGAACCTCCGCCGCGCCCGCTCATCATCAAGCCGCGACTTCATAAGCTTGACCGCCACCCGCCCCCCCGAAGCGGACACCCCAAGAAACACGGTCCCCTGCCCGCCTTCGCCGAGTCGCCCGGCCAACCGGTACTCACCTAGTCGCTCGGGATCCTCCCCCGAAAGCGACGCCACCTCCGACATGTGCCCATCCCTACCACGCCACCCCTGCCATTGTGACTTTCCCGATCATCTCACCCCATTACATGACACTGCGGTGACTCGCGACCCTGTCGAGCAGTTCGACGAGCACGGTACGTGTGTCAGGGTGCCAGGCGCACGGCGATCAGGTCTGTCGCAGGAGGCTTGGGTGGGCCCGGGACGGCCTCGTGTCTCGGCAGCAGATGGCGCCCGGCCGGTAAGGCGTACATCGTCGGCGATCTGTGCTTATCCGCCCATCCGATCCACTAGGTCGCGTCGGATAGGAACATTTCTGCACTATTCCAGATTTGGTGCTCTCATGCAGGAATATCTGATCGAGCCGAAAACTGCACGTTACAAATGGCGATTGATCGTTTGGGTGACAAAGGTGAGATTTTCGTTACTTACAGCAATGTGCTGCCTGTGACCAGGAAGAACACCCACACTCCCTGGCTGGCTCCGGGCGCTGCCAGCGACATCTCGCCACGATTCAGGGTAGTAAGGATTTAAGGTGTTTAACTTTTTTCCCGTGGTTTCAGGGAGGCGCGATGCCGACCAGGACGCATCTAGTCAAACTCGCTCAGACGCTGCGGCAGCGCCTGGGAGGACAGCCCTATCTGACCGTCGGCCGCGGTGAGGTGACCGCGTTGTTGCGCGACATCTCCGGGGAACCCACGACAAGGATCAAAGCCGTCATGGGGGCCGACCTCGAAAGGGCTCTGCTGGAGCAGGGGGTCCGCTGCTACCCGGGGCTCGGTCACACCACCGCTCAGGACACCTTGCGGCTCTTCCACGCCGGCGATGTGCTCGCCTGGTTCATCGACATGCTGCTCTATCCCGACTCCGACACGGACGCCCAGTTGAACGCCGTGATGCGGATGCTGCAGATGGCCTCGCCCGAGCTCACCTCGCCTGCGCCGCCTGCCGACGTCCAGGATGTAGTGCCCGCCGTCCAGGATGTAGTGCCCGCCGTCCAGGACACGGTGCCGGTCAGGCCCGGGATCCGTAGAGAGCCGGAGACGCGCTGGGAGGACGGTCATCAGCAGGTGGGGCTCACGGGCTCACGGTTCGAGCGCCCGCCGCGCGCGAAGAGAGCAGGGCAGTTCGTCCCGGAAGACGGAAGATCCTAGCCATGTCCGCCTGACACAAGCAGCACGTCGTCCCGCGTGCCGGTCACGAGGCCGCGCGACGTCGATGCGAACATCCCCCCAGTGAACCGGCCACCCCTTCCTTCAGTGATTCCGCGGCCAAGCAAGAGATCACTGAGTTCAGGGGTGGCCCTTCAGACCTCAACTCGGAAGAGGTCCGAAGTGTCCATGACTTCGACTGTGCAGCCAGAATCGGCGTCCCCGCAAGCGGGAGGGGTGACAATATCCCTCCCTGAGGCAGGCAAGCCTTACTTGAGGGGCCTGCTCGTCCCCTTGTGGTCACCTACCGGATCCACGGCCGGTGACGTGCGATGAACCGTCCATCAGGGCACATCCGCGCGCTCGGCTTCGGCGCCGCCGGACTTGGCGGTCCCGCGCTGGCCTGGCTGGCCCATCCGGTGATGGGCACGGTGCTCGTCTGTGCCTTGATCGGTCTCGTGCTCACCGTCGCCGCCGCGGCGCTGTTCGGATCCAAGGTGATCAGCGAGCGGGCGTTCCGGTTGCTGCGCTGGATCGCCAACCGGCCCGAGCCGATCAGCAGACGCGGGCGCTAGAGGGCGCGGCGGAGCCACTCTTCGACGCCGGAGATGTGGACGGTGGCCCAGGAGCGGGCTATGTCGGGCTGGTGGGTGGCTATGGCCTCGTAGATGGCGAGGTGTTGTTCCTGGGTTTTGGTGGTGGCGCCTTCCTGGGTCAGGCCGCGCCAGATTCTGGCTCTGGTGGTGGGGGCGGAGAGGGTTTCCACGAGGGAGGCCAGGACGGTGTTGCCGGAGCCTATGGCGATTCGCTGGTGGAATTCGAGGTCGTTGGCGACCAGCTCTTCGATGGTGGGGTTCTCCGGGAGGGCGTCGAGGATGGATTTGAGGTCTTTGATGTCCTCGGGGGTCATGGCGGTGGCGGCCAGGGCGGTGGCGGCGGGTTCGAGGATGCGGCGGACCTGGAAGAACTCTAGGACGGTGTCGTCGCGGTGGAAGTCGACGACGAAGGAGAGGGCGTCTAAAAGGAGGCGGGGCTCGAGGCTGGTGACGTAGGTGCCGTCGCCCTGGCGGACGTCGAGGACGTTGATCAGGGAGAGGGCGCGTACGGCCTCGCGCAGGGAGTTGCGGGAGAGGCCGAGGCGTTCGGCCAGGTCGGCCTCCTTGGGGAGCCTGGCGCCCGGGGCCAGCTCGCCGGAGACGATCATTCCTTTGATCTTGTCGATCGCGGCGTCGGTGACCGCCACCTGCACATCACCTCATGAACACTGGTCGCGCACAGACATCCGATGTCTTCGAGTGTAGGGGATCACTGTGACGTGCTTGTGAACCGTGCGTCCTGCGGCGGGCTCAGGAAGGTCTCCAGGCCGTCGAGGAAGCGGGTCAGGCCGAACTCGAAGAGTTTGTCCAGGTCGAAGTCGAAGTCGTCCAGCTGGAGGACGGCCATCAGCGGGCCCGTGGCACCGAGTGTCTCGAAGGCCTGCTCGTGCGACTCCATCCACTCGTCGCTGGTCATCCCGGTCTCGCGTTCCGCGTCCGCCTCGGGTTCGAGGGCCGTGGCGAGGCCGCGGACGTAGCTGAACATCATGATGTGGACGTACATGCGCTCGTGCTGGCCGAGGCCGGTCCCGTCGAACGCGCCGAGCACCCATTCGGTGTGGATCAGGGCGTTCGGGGCGAGCTGGGGGCGGGTGAGGGACATCGCCGGGGCCAGCCACGGGTGGCGGCGGAAGAGCGTCCATTGCAGCCTGGCGCAGAAGGCGAGCCTGGCTCGCCAGCCGTCCGGGCGTGCCGCCGGGAACGGTTCCTCGCCGAGGGCGGCGTCGATCATGAGGAGGACGAGGTCGTCCTTGCCGGGGACGTGGCGGTACAGGGACATCGTGGCCACGCCCAGGGCGGTGGCGATGCGGCGCATGGACAGCTCGGCCATGCCCTCGGCGTCGGCGATGTCGATGGCGGCCCGCACGATGCGCCGGCGGGTGAGGTCGGTGTCGGTTCCCTCGCGGGGGCGGGCCGGGGGTGGTTGCCGGGTCCGGGCGGCGACGACCGTGCCGACACCGGGGTGGACGGTGGTGAGGCCCTCCTGGCGGAGCGTGGCGAGGGCCTTGGTCGCGGTGGCGATGGCGACGCCCCAGTCCTGGGTGATCCTCCGGGCCGACGGGATCCGGTCGCCGGGGCGCAGGTCGCCGGAGGTTATGCGGCGGCGGACGTCGTCGACGATACGGAGGTACGGGGGGTTCTTGTCGGTCACGTCGGCTCCTGGGGTGGCGGCTCTCTGTACTAGTACACCAGAGGTGGCTCCACGGTGAGTCTGCGCACGTCCTGGTGCTATCTGAGATGGGTGTACTAGTACGTTCTGGAGGGTTCTTCATCGGTATTGCGCCTTCCATGAGGGAAATGTAGCTTGTACGCATCGGCGCGTACGCCGTACACAACATCAGGGGGCGTCATGAAGGACAAGACCGTGCTCATTTCCGGCGGCGGGATCGCCGGGCCTGCTCTGGCGTACTGGCTGCGCCGGTACGGCTTCGAGCCGACGATCGTGGAGCGGGCGCCGGCTCCTCGTGCGGGGGGTCACGCGGTCGATTTGCGCGGGGTGGCGCGGGATGTCGTCGAGTGGATGGGGGTGATGCCCGAGGTGCGCCGGGACAGTGTCGACGAGCGTGGGCTCGCGCTTGTCGGCCGGAACGGGCGCCGGTTGGCTTCGCTGCCCGCGGAGGCGTTCGGAGGGGAGGGGATCGTGGCGGAGATCGAGATCATGCGGGGGGATCTGTCGCGGATCTTCTACGACGCCACGCGTGAGGGCGTGGAGTACCTCTTCGGTGATCGGATCGTGTCGCTCACTCAGGGGGAGGACGGGGTCGAGGTCGGCTTCGCGAGCGGGACGGTACGGCGGTTCGGCCTCGTGGTGGGTGCCGACGGGACGCGGTCCGCGGTCCGCAGGCTCGCGTTCGGACCTGAGTCGGAGTACGTGCGGCACCTTGGTGCGTACACCGCGTACTTCACCGTGCCTGATCCGGGCGACCTGGAGAACTGGTTCCTGATGTACAACGCCCCCGGCGGGCTGGTGGCGGGGATACGGCCGGAACGCGGCGGGACGGCCAAGGCCTCGCTCTCCTTCACCTCGGCGCCGTTGGACTACGACCGGCTCGATGCGGTCGAACAGCAGCGGATTCTCGCCGGGAGGATGGCGGAGGCGGGATGGCGCGTTCCCTCACTGCTAGCCGCGATGCCGGCGGCGCGCGACTTCTACTTCGATGAGGTCTGCCAGGTACGTGTGGACCGGTGGTGGCGGGGACGGGTGGCGCTGGTAGGCGACGCCGGTTACTGCGGCTCCCCTCTGACGGGTCTTGGAACCAGCATGTCGATCGTGGGCGCTTACATCCTGGCGGGGGAACTGGCGTCCACTGACGACCACGAGGCGGCGTTCTCCCGCTATCAGGAGGAGATGCGGGACTACGTCGCCGCCGGCATGCAGTTGCCGCCCGGAGGCATCAACGGCTTCGCCCCGCGATCCCAGTTGATGATCTCGCTACGCGCCCTGTCCATGCGCATGATGACACGCTGGCCATTGCGCCGGCTCATAGCCAAGCAGTTCGAGAAGTCGGAAGGCATCGTGCTGAAGTCCTACTCACGACTCCCCTCCGGCCACGCGGACACGGCAAATCGCTGACGGCAGAGCGACCAGCTCCGACGACCGGTATTTCGCTGTGCCGCGCCCCGCCGACCTCGTGCCGGAACGCACACCCATCAAGGGGGACGAGAGCCGGGGATCGTACGGCGGAGTGTGGAACCGGGTCAGGGGGGACCGGAAGGTGTCGCGGTGGAGCATGGTGAGCCCGGCAGGCTCGGGGGTGCGGGGGTGTCCCCCGCATGGGAACAGCCCTTGCGGCTTTCCGCGCGGAGCGCGTCCTCCGCGAGGACCATTTCACTGGCGCTGCACCCACTGCGGGTTGTCCGCCGCAATACGGCGCCGACTTCGCCGCACCATGTCCCGCCGTCTCGGCGCCGGATTAGTGCGTGGCGTGGGGTGCGGGGTGGGGGTGCGCGGGCGGGGGTACGCGCAGGCCGAGGTGTGAGCGGGGAGGCGCGGGCGGTGTGCGCGGGGATGTACTCGGGCCGGGGTACGGGCGGGGGGCGGGGATGTACTCGGGCCGGGTATGCGGGGGGCGTGGGCCGGGGGTGCGCGGGGGGCGTGCGGTGGGGCAGGGGGTGTGGGGGGAGGGAGTGGTCACTCGCTGGGGGCTGCTGGGCTTTGTGTCAGCGGCTGGCCCGATAGGTCTCGTTAGGGGGTGGTGGAGAAGTGGGCGTTGGGGTGGCGGTGGGCTTTGCCTCGGGATTCTAGGGTGCGGAGGTGGGCGGCGGCTTCGCCGGCTGCTAGGCCTCGTTGGATGGGGGTTAGGTCGGGCCAGGGGCGGTTCCAGGTCATTTTTTCGGCTATTTGCCAGATGGTGTGGGGGGTGGGGGTTAGGAGGGCTTCTAGGGTTATCAGTTTTTGTTCGTGGTGCTGGTGGATTTCGGCGGCTCGGGTGGCTACGTCGGGGAAGGTCCACTCGTGGGCGGGGAGGGCTTCGGTGGTGGTGTAGACCGAGAGGCGGTCCAGGGAGGCCAGGTAGTCGGTCAGCGGGTCGGTGTCGGAGCGGTCGTAGGGGTAGATGCCGATGTGGGGGGTTATGCCGGGGAGGACGTGGTCGCCGGTGAACATGCGGTCGGTGTCCTCAAGGTGGAGGCAGAGGTGGCCGGGGGTGTGGCCGGGGGTCCAGATGGCGCGCAGGGGGCGGCCGGGGAGGTCGATCAGGTCGTGGTCCTGGAGTTCCACGTCGGGCTGGGCGGGGGGGATGGGGCGGTCGGCGGTGACCATGGCTTCGGCGTCCGCGCCGGCGCCCGCCTTGCGCATCATCTCGACCTGCAGATGGCGGCCGTCGTCGCCGGCCAGCTCGCGGTAGAGGCGGACCAGATCGGCGTCCGCCTGGTGCATGGCGATCCAGCCGCCGGACTCCTCCCGCACCCGCCCGGCGAGGCCCGCGTGGTCGGGGTGGTAGTGGGTGACGACGACGCCGCGCAGGTCGCTCACGTTCACGCCGACGGTCGCCAGGCCGTCGCGCAGGGCGGTCCAGGCGTCCTCGTGGTTCCAGCCGGCGTCGATCAGCACGATCCCGCCGGGTGACTCGACGGCGTACACCAGCGTGTACCCGAGAGGGTTGCCGGGGATCGGCACGGGGACGCTCCACACCCCGCCGCCGAGGTCGGTGGGACGCTGGTCGCTGTAGGGGCGGCGGCGGGTCTTCACGCGCGCTCGAGGACGGTCGCGGTGGCCAGCGCGCCCCCGGCGCACATGGTCACCAGGGCCGTGGCGGAGCCGGATCTCTCCAGCTCGTGCAGGGCCGTGGTGACCAGCCGGGCGCCGGTGGCCCCGACGGGGTGGCCGAGCGCGATGGCCCCGCCGTTGACGTTGACCAGGTCGAGGTCGGGTGAGTGCACCGAGCTCCACGACAGGACGATCGACGCGAACGCCTCGTTGACCTCGAACACGTCCAGGTCGCTGATCTTCATGCCGGTGGAGTTCAGCACCTTCGCGGTCGCGTCCACCGGGCCGTCCAGGTGGTAGTACGGTTCGGATCCCACCAGCGCCTGCCCGAGGATGCGGGCCCGGGGGCGCAGGCCGTGCCGGGCGGCGGCGGCCTCGCTCATCAGCAGGACGGCCGCGGCGCCGTCGGAGATCTGCGACGAGGTGCCCGCGGTGTGCATGCCCTCCGGACCGAGAACAGGTTTCAGCTGAGCCAGCCCTTCCACGGTCGTCTCGCGCAACCCTTGGTCCCGCAGGACGGTGTGCTCCTCGCCGGTCGGCCCGTCCGGCCCGAGCACGGGGGCGGTGACCGGGATGATCTCGCGGTCGAAGCGCCCGTCCGCCCACGCCTTGGCGGCGAGCCGCTGCGAGCGCGCGCCGAACGCGTCGAGCCGCTCGCGGGTGAGGCCGCGCCGCCGGGCGATGCGCTCGGCGGCGGTGAACTGGTCGGGCAGGTCGATGGACCAGTCGGCGGGCCGGGGGTCGGCGGGCAGTACGTTGCTGCCGAGCGGCTGGCGGCTCATGGACTCGACGCCGCAGGCGACCCCCACCTCGATGACCCCGGCCTGGATCAGCGCCGCGACCAGGTGCACGGCCTGCTGGGACGACCCGCACTGGGCGTCCACGGTGGTCACTCCGGCCTGGTGCGGCAGCCCGGCGTACAGCCAGGCGTGCCGCCCGATGTGCCCGCCCTGCTCGCCCGCCTGGGTGACGCAGCCGGCGAAGACCTGTTCCACGGCGGACGGATCGAGTCCCGACCGGGTGACGACGCCGTTCATGGCCGCGGCGAGCAGCGCCTGGGGCTTGATCCCGGCCAGCACGCCGTTCCGCTTGCCGATCGGCGTGCGGACGGCTTCGACGATCACCGGTGCGCCCATGCGGCTCCTCCACGGTCCGAGACAGGTCCGAACATTGTTCTAGCCCCAGACAGTAACGGGTTACAGTTCGACCGGGAACCCCTGCCTGTCAGGAGCCGAAGTCCGCCAGCAGCCGCTCGGCGACGATCTCGATGCGCTGCTGGATCTGCTCGTACGTGCGCCGCCCGCGCAGCATTTCGAGGAGCTCCTGCACCCAGACCCCGGACACCGAGCTGGCCAGCGTGAACTGCACCTCGTCCGCGGACTCCACGGTGAGCCCGGACACCCGCAGCAGCAGCCCCGCCATGCGGTCGCCGAACGGCGTCTCGACCTCGGCCATGATCAGTGAACGGATCAGCGCGTCGGCCAGCTCGGGCTCGCGCATCAGCCCCCGGGTGGCCCGCATCAGCACGTCGACCGCGCGCCCGGCGGGCGTGGCCGCGCGCGGCGGGCGCCGCTCGATGCTGCTCTCCAGCAGGTCGATCTCTTCGCCGACCACCGCGACGACGAGGTCCATCTTGGAGGGGAAGTAGCGGTACAGCGTGCCGAGCGCCACGCCGGCGCGCTCGGCGACCGTGCGCATCTGCATGGCCTCGACGCCGCCACGCGAGGCGAGGGCCGCCGCGGCCTGGATGATGCGCTTGCGCCGCTGGTGCTGGCTGCGCGTGCGGACGCCCGAGGCGACGTGGGCGGGCGGGGCGGGCTGGGCCGGGGGCACGTCGGGGCGGCCGGCGGGCGCGGCGGTCGCCGTGCCGCCATGCGAGGTGCGCATGAGAACACGTTACCGGATTATCCGCAGGTCGTCCTTGTTACCGGCCGGTCAACATTGAATGCCGTCCTTCCATGACGTTTGTGTTGCGTGGACGTATCCAGGGTGATCTTCGGTAAATGGCTATGGACATAGAATAGAATCTGTTCTAGTTTGCGGCTGACACGCTCATGGGGGTGCTCGATGGATTTCACCCTGGACGAGACCCAGGCCGAGCTGCGCAGCCTGGCCGCGGGCCTGTTCGACCGCGAGGCAGACCCGGCGCGCCTGGCGGGGCACGACGAGAGCGGCCGGCCGTACGACGACGCATTGTGGTCCGCGGTGGCCAAGGCGGGCCTGCTCGGCGCCTGCCTGCCGGAGGAGTCCGGCGGCGCGGGACTCGGCGCCGTCGAGATGGCGGTCGTGCTGCGGGAGGCGGGCGCGCACGTGGCGCCGGTGCCGCTCCAGGACGCCCTGGTCGCCGGCATGGTGGTCGGCCGGTACGGCTCGGCGCCGCAACGCGCCGGCCTGAGCCGCCTGGCCGAGGGCGAGACCGTGCTGACCGCCGCCCCGCTGGAGCCGGGCCGCGACTTCGGCGCCCCGCCCGAGACGGTGGCCCGCCGGACGGACGACGGCTGGCTGCTGTCCGGCCGCAAGTCCATGGTCGGCTACGCCGCCGAGTCCGAGGCGATCCTGGTGCCCGCCCGCACCGAGGACGGCGTCGGCCTGTTCCTGGTACGGCCGCGGGACGCCACGGTGACGGCGGTCCCGACCGCCACCGGCGAGCCCGCCGCCGTGCTGGCCCTGACGGACACCCCCGGCGACCTGGTCGGCGCGGACGACGGCGCGGCGTTCCGCCTGCTGCGGCTGCTGTCCCTGGCGGCCGTCACCGCCACCGCCTCCGGCGTGCTGGCCGGGGCGCTGGAGCTGACCACCACCCACATCAGGACCCGCCAGCAGTTCGGCCGCGTGCTGGCCGAGTTCCAGGCGGTCACCGTGCAGATCGCGGACGTGTACATCGCGGGCCGCGCCCTGGACGTCGCGGTCTGGTCGGGCGCCTGGCGCGTCGACCACGGGCTGGACGCCGAGGCCGAGCTCGACCTGGCGGTGGCCGCGCACACCGTGACCGACAGCGTCATGCTCGCCCTCTACACCTGCCAGCACCTGCACGGCGGCCTCGGCCTGGACGTGACGTACCCGCTGCACCGCTACTTCGCCTGGGGCAAGCACCGGGCCCACCTCCTCGGCGGCGTGGAGGCCCGGCTGGACGCGATCGGAGAGCTGGTCCGATGCTGATCGACCTCACCCCCGACCAGAAGCGGCTCCGTGACGAGCTGCGCGACTACTTCACCACCTGCCTGACCGCGCAGGACCGCGCCCGGCTCGCCGAGGACCCGTTCGGCAAGGCGTACGAGGAGCACTGCCGCAAGCTGGGCAGGGACGGCAAGCTCGGCCTCGGCTGGCCCAAGGAGTACGGCGGCGCCGGCCTCGGCCCGCTGGAGCAGCAGATCTTCGCCAACGAGATCGCCCGGGCGGAGGTGCCGTACCCGATCATCACGCTGCAGACGGTCGGCCCCACGCTCATGCAGTACGGCACGCCCGAGCAGAAGGAGTTCTTCCTCCCGCGCATCCTCGCCGGGGACTGCCACTTCGCCATCGGCTACAGCGAGCCGGGCGCGGGCACCGACCTCGCGTCGCTGCGCACCACGGCGGTGCGCGACGGCGACCACTTCATCGTGAACGGCCAGAAGATCTTCACCTCCGGCGCGCACCACGCCCAGTACATCTGGCTGGCGGCCCGCACCGACCCCGAGGCCAAGAAGCACCGCGGCATCTCGATGATGATCGTGGACACCGCCGACCCCGGGTACTCCTGGACGCCGATCATCACCATGGACGGCCGCCACCACACCAACTCCACGTACTACAGCGACGTGCGGGTGCCGGTGGGCATGCTGGTGGGCGAGGAGAACAAGGGCTGGGACCTCATCGTCAACCAGCTCAACCACGAGCGGGTCACCCTCGGCCCGGCCGGCAACATCGCCCGGGTGCGCGACAGGTTCGCCGGCTGGGCGCGGCGCACCGGCGCGATCGAGGAGCCCGCCGTACGCCGTGCGCTGGCCCGCGTGCACGCCTACTTCCGCACCAACGAGCTGCTGAACTGGCAGGTCGCGGCCAACATGGACCTCGGCTGGCTGGGTGCGCCCGACGCCTCGGCCACCAAGATCTACGGCTCGGAGCGCATGCAGGACGTGGGAAGGATCATGGGGGAGACCGTGGCGCGGTACGGCGACCCGTCCGACCCGGAGACCGCCGCGTTCATGGAGGCGCTGGACCAGGGGGTCAAGGGAGCGATCGTGCTGACCTTCGGCGGGGGTGTCAACGAGGTGCAGCGCGAGCTGATCGCGATGCTCGGCCTCCAGCTGCCCCGCCCGCCGCGCTGAACCACCCTGAACCACGCTGAACCGCAAGGAGGGGACGTGACCACGACGGCGGGATCGGACGTGCACGAACGGCTGGTGGCGCTGGCCGAGCGGATGATCGCCGCGGGGGAGGCGCGCGGCACCGCCGCGGTCGACGCGGTGAACCTGCCGATGATCCGGCACTGGGCCGACGCGATGGGCGACGCCAACCCGTCCTACACCGACGCGAAGTTCGCCGCGTCGGGGACGCACGGCGAGATCGTGGCGCCCCCGGCGATGATCCAGGTGTGGACGATGGCGGGCGTGCGGCAGGCGGAGGCGCAGGAGGAGTCGCCGGTGACCGGCCTGCTGGCCATGCTGGACGGCAACGGGTTCACCGGCGTGGTGGCCACCAACTGCGAGCAGACCTACCACCGCTACCTGCGCCTCGGCGAGCGCGTGGAGCCGTCCACCCGGCTGAGCGCCATGACCGGGCCGAAGACCACCGCGCTCGGCACCGGCTACTTCGTCACCTGGCTGACGACGTGGTACGTCGGCGACGAGCCGGTGGCCGAGATGATGTTCCGGGTACTGAAGTTCCGTCCGTGGGAGGAGAAACCGGCACCCGGCAAGCGCGAGCCTTATCCTCTGCGCCCCGCCGTCAACCGGGACACCGCGTTCTTCTGGGAAGGTGTCAAGGACGGTGAACTGCGGATCCAGAAGTGCGGCGACTGCGGCGAGCTGCGGCACCCGCCCGGCCCGGCCTGCCCCTCCTGCCGTTCGCTCAACCGGACGCACGTCACGGCGGCCGGGGTGGGCGAGGTCTTCAGCTTCGTCGTGCACCACAACCCGCCGGTGCCCGGACCGCGGACCCCCTTCGTGGTGGCGGTCGTCGCGCTGCCGGAAGGTGTGCGAATTGTCGGAAATATCGTTGACTGTCCCCCGGAACAGGTGACGATCGGTATGCCGGTGCGGGTGTCGTACCGCGAGATGGACGACGAGCTGACCCTGCCCATGTGGGCTCCCCGGGAGGCCTGATGCGCACCCTGACCGAAGCGGAGATCCGGATCGGCGCCACGCTGCCGCCGATGAGCGTCGAGCTGACGCCGACCGCCGTCGTCTCCACCGCCCTGGCCACCATGGACTTCACCCCAGTGCACCACGACGTGGCGATCGCCCGGGCCCAGGGCTCCAAGGACATCTTCCTCAACATCCTCACCACCATGGGGCTGGTGGAGCGGTACGTCACCGACTGGGCCGGGCCGCAGGCGCTGATCCGCGGCATCAACGTCCGGCTCGGCGTGCCCGCGTACGCCGGGGACAGGCTGACCTTCACCGGGACGGTCGTCTCCCGCGCGGACGGCGACTTCACCGTCGAGGTGCGCGGCGCGGTCAGCCTCGGCGACCACGCCACCGGCACCGTCCGGTTCCGCCTGCCCCACTGACCGCACAGAACCCGCCCCGGCAGAAAGGCACACCGACGGTGCACTCCCTTTCCGGACGCACGGCGATCGCGGGCATCGGCGCCACCGAGTTCTCCAAGGAGTCGGGCCGCACCGAGCTCCAGCTCGCCGCCGAGGCCGTGTTCGCCGCGCTGGACGACGCCGGGCTGTCCCCGGCCGACGTCGACGGCATGGTGACCTACACGCAGGACGCCAACCAGGAGATCGCCGTCGCCAGGGAGACCGGCATCGGCGACCTGTCGTTCTTCTCCCGGGTCGAGTACGGCGGCGGCGCCGCCTGCGGCACGGTGCTGCACGCCGCGATGGCGGTCGCCACCGGCGCCGCGTCCACGGTGGTGTGCTACCGGGCCTTCAACGAGCGCTCGGGCCGCAGGTTCGGCCAGCCGAACGCCGGGCTCGGCGGCGAGCCGTCCTCGGCCGGCGTCGAGATGAGCTGGCACGTGCCGTACGGCCTGATGACCCCGGCCGCGTGGGTCGCGATGTTCGCCCGCCGGTACATGCACGCCTACGGCGCCACCTCCGAGGACTTCGGGCGGGTCGCGGTGGCCATGCGGCGGCACGCGGCGACCAACCCGGCCGCCTGGTTCCACGGCAGGCCCATCACGCTGGAGGACCACCAGCGATCCAAGTGGATCGTGGAGCCGCTGCACCTGCTGGACTGCTGCCAGGAGAGCGACGGCGCGGTGGCCCTGGTCGTGACGTCGGCGGAGCGGGCCCGCGACCTGCGGCGCTCCCCGGCGGTGATCAGCGCGGCGGCGCAGGGGTCGGGCGCCGGGCAGATGATGATGACGAGCTTCTACCGCGACGACATGACCGGCCTGCCGGAGATGGGGGTGGTCGGCGCCCGGCTGTGGGCGATGTCCGGGATGTCGCCAGCGGACGTGCAGGCCGCCATCCTGTACGACCACTTCACGCCGTTCGTGCTGTGCCAGCTGGAGGAACTGGGGTTCTGCGGCCCTGGCGAGGCGAAGGACTTCATCGCCGACGGCGGCATCGAGATCGACGGCCACCTGCCGGTCAACCCCAACGGCGGCCAGCTCGGCGAGGCGTACATCCACGGCATGAACGGCATCGCCGAGGCCGTCCGCCAGGTGCGCGGCACGTCCGTCAACCAGGTACCGGCCGCCCGCAACGTACTGGTCACCGCCGGAACCGGCGTCCCCACCAGCGGCCTGATCCTCACCGGCGACTGACGTCTTGCCGACGCCATAGCAGCGATAGCCGGCCCTGAACACCCGCATCTTCTTGGGCTTGAGCGGCTCGTGCTCAGCGCATTAGATCTACTCGGGTTAAAGGGACGTGTGCACCACGTAGGGACAGATCGCGCACGCACTTCTGCCGTCCTGATGGAACCAAACGCACGAAGCGCGAATCCCACACCTAGGAAGCGGCTCACTGCCGTCGGCCGGAGGAATCTCGTCCTGTAATCGGCCGACAAGGGCGCAGTGGTCCTCAGCCCAGTTATCGCATGAACGTTGGGCGCACGGCTCCGCGAAACGGAAGCGGGCTTCGGGAGTCCGGCCCTTCCGGGCAGCCTCGACGAAGCCGTCGTCGATCCGTGCCGGGCCGCCCAGGTAACGCACCTTGCCATCCGCGCCGACCAAGCCAATCAGCAGAACTCCATCAATGCATCTGCCACTCGGGCATAGGCGCTCGTGTGCTTGTCCGGACTCAGGTCGCACCAAGGCAGTTTACTTGAGCTCGAATGTAGATTATAGGTACGGCGAATTCGGCGCCATTGTAAGGGGCTTTCGGTCAAGGGGTGACGATGGTGGGGACCGCGAAGAAGACACCCAGGGCGATTGCTACACACAGGATGAAGCCGACCAGCTCCCACAGCCAGTCGTAGTGGTGCTCGCCGACCTTGATCGGCTTGGGCCGCTTGTGCTGCCGGGGTTGCCGGGGCCGCGGCCCCATGGTCCCGCGTGACGACTTCGCCGCCCTGGGCTCCGCCGTGCGGGTCAGCGCCGCGAGCACCGCTCCGCTGTCCGCCTCGGGGACGGTCTCCGAGCCCTCCGGGGCCGTGTCCGGCACGGCCGTGCCGGTGGGTTGTCCGGTGACCGGGGGAGCCCCGGCGTCCGCCACGGGCGGCTGGGGATCCGCCACGGGCGGCTCGGGATCCGACAAGAGGTCCGCGGGCGGTGCGGTCACCGGCTCCGCGGCCCGCGCCGCCACCGGCTCCGCGACACGACCGGTCACCGGGTCCGCGACTCCATCGCTCACCGGCTCGGTGACTCGGTCCGTCGCCGGCTCCGTGACGCGCTCCGGCTTCGTCGCCGGGTCCGTGACCGCCGCGTCGTCCCGGGTGGGCTCCGGCCGGGCGGGGGAGGGGAACGGGGCCACCTTGCGATCAGGTGGCGGGGTCTTGCGCCTGCGGGGTGTATCGGTGACGGGCGATGAGGGGTCGGAAGGTGCGGTGTCCGGGGCCGTGGTGACGTCCAGGACGGGGGCTGCGAGCGGGGGAGCGCCGGCCTCGGTGGCCGTCTCGGGGTCGCGCGGGGCCCCGATGGGCCGTGGGAGCGGTTTGCCGAGGGCGTGGAGGCGGCGGCGTTGCCGGGCCGGGGCGGCGGGGAGCGTGTCGCGCACCTTGGGCAGCGGCTCGGTGGTGGCCTCGTGCCGGGACCTGCGGCCGGGCACGGGCGGGGCCAGCTCGGCGGCCTGCTCGGCGACGGCGGGCTCCGGCTGGGCGGGCGGCGTCACCGGGGGCAGCTTCTTGGGGGGGAAGACGGCGGCGGCGGTGCGCGGGTCGGGCTCGGCCAGGGGCAGCGGCCAGCGGGGCGTGGTGGGCCAGCGGTGGCGGCCGGCGGCGGGCTGGACGGGCTCGTCGGGGAGGCCGCTCAGCACGCGCAGCCGCAGGGCCGCGGGCGGCGGGTGCCAGGGCAGCCGGGCCAGGGCGTCCTCGGGACGGGCGACGGTGAGCGCCTCGTACACCTCGGCCACCGCGGGCGGGAGCCCCCCGGCGGCCAGCGCGGAGTTGACCGAGTGGGCCAGCGACTGCGCGAAGCGGTGGCGGGCGCTCAGCACGAGGTCCTCGGCGGTGTCGGCCGCGACGTCCAGCACCCAGGACAGCTCGGCGGTGTCCAGCCCGCAGACCGCGGACAGCAGCAGCACCTCGCGCTGGTGGGGACGCACCTCGCGCAGCACCCGCTCGATCGTCGCGGTCGGCGGGTCGGCGACAGGGTCGACGAAGGGGAACGCGTAGGCGACGTCCCGCCGATAGATCTCACGGCGGGCCAGCGCGTACAGCGCGGCGCGGGGCGGCTCGACGGCAGGCACGCGCGTGAGCACGGCCACCAGCGCGTTGGCGGCGGAGGCGGTGTCACCGAGCTGGTCGTGGCAGTACGCGAACAGCCCGGCGGCGTGACGGTCGTAGAGCTCGGCGACCACGGCGCCCCGGGGGCGCGGGTCGATGAGCGGTGTGGTCACAACCGGTTCCTCTTGGAATTCTGGTGCGGGGCCGGGGGTTGGGCGTGAGGAGGATGAGACTCGGGAGGTTCAATCATGCCAAGCTCTTGGACCTGACGGCACCAAACGATGCGAGTTTGATAGATATCGCGAAAGCCCAGGGAACTGATCAGCGGAAATCGCAGTGAATAACCGACATGCCCAGATGACCTGGGATTTCAGGTGTAATGCCGGAGATCGTCGTAGTCTGGGGGCGGCGGACGGCAAGTGGACCCGCGGTCCGCGTGTCACCTACGGTGGGGGCTGCCAAGCGGGTGGTAGCCGTCGGCGGCCGACTCGACGATCCCGGGCCAGCCGGTCCCGGCCGAGAAGCACGAGGTCGTGCGTGATCACATTTGAAGGCGTCACCAAGCGTTACGCGGACGGGACGGTGGCGGTCGACGATCTCAGCCTCCAGGTGCCCACCGGGAGCATCACGGTGTTCGTCGGCCCGTCAGGCTGCGGCAAGACCACGTCACTGCGAATGATCAACAGAATGATCGACCCGACCAGCGGGCGCATTCTGCTCGACGAGCAAGATATTCGGCAGATCGATCCCCCCACGCTGCGCCGCGGCATCGGCTATGTCATCCAGCAGGCAGGCCTGTTCCCGCACCGCAAGATCGTGGACAATATCGCCACCGTGCCGTACCTCCTCGGCTGGGACAGGAAAAAGGCCCGCGGGCGCGCCATGGAGCTCATGGAGCGGGTCGGGCTGGACCCCAAGATGGCCGGGCGCTATCCCTTCCAGCTCTCCGGCGGTCAGCAGCAGCGTGTCGGCGTGGCCAGGGCCCTCGCCGCCGACCCGCCCGTCCTGCTGATGGACGAGCCGTTCAGCGCGGTCGACCCCGTGGTGCGGGCCAGCCTCCAGGAGGAGCTGCTGCGGCTGCAGGGCGAGCTGCACAAGACGATCGTGTTCGTGACCCACGACATCGACGAGGCGATCAAGCTCGGCGACACCGTGGCGGTGCTGCGGGTCGGCGGCAAGCTGGCGCAGTTCGCCGATCCGCCCACCCTGCTGACCGAGCCCGCCGACGACTTCGTGGAGGGCTTCCTCGGCAAGGACCGCGGCATCCGGCGGCTGTCGTTCGTCCCGGCCGGCGACCTGGAGGTGCGCGAGGAGCCCGCCGTGCCCGGCTGGACGGTCGTCCTGGACGCCGACCGCCACCCCCTCGGCTGGCGCCCGGACGCGGGCGCAGGCCCCGACGCGCAGACCGACGGGCTCCAGCCGTTCGGCACCTTCGACCTCGGCAAGGACTCCCTGCGGACCGCCCTGGACGCCGCGCTGCTCGCGCCGTCCGGCTGCGCCATCGCGGTGGACGGCGAGGGAAGGTTCGCCGGGATCGTCACCCGGGAGGCGCTGGACCGCGCGCTGGCCAGGGCCTCGGGGGTGGCGGCCCGTGGGTGAGGAGCCGCTGGTCCGCTGGGACTGGATCGGCCGCAACTGGCCGAGCATCCAGTCCCTGCTGGTCGACCACGTGATCATGGCGATCCTGCCGGTGATCCTCGGCCTGCTCATCGCGCTGCCGCTCGGCCTGGCGGGCGCGCGGTGGCGGCTGCTGTACCAGCCGACGGTGAGCCTGATGAACGTCATCTACTCGCTGCCGTCCCTGGCGGTGTTCATCGTGCTGATCCCGCTGACCGGCCTCGCCGAGCGCGCCACGGTGATCATCCCGCTGACGTTCTACTCCCTCGCGGTGCTGATCCCCGCCGTGGTGGACGGCCTGGCGGCGGTACCGGGCCACGTGCGCCAGTCGGCGGTGGCCATGGGCTTCGGGCCGACCAGGCGGCTGCTCCAGGTGGAGCTGCCCATCGCGGTCCCCGTGGTGCTCGCCGGGCTGCGGGTGGCCACGGTGTCCAGCATCAGCCTGGTCAGCGTCGGCGCGCTCATCGGCCGCGGCGGCCTCGGCTACCTGTTCATCGACGGCTGGCAGCGCCAGTTCCCGACCCCCATCGTCGTCGGCATCGTGCTGGTCGTCGTGCTGGCGGTGTTCGCCGACGGTCTCATCGTGCTGGCCCAGCGGCTGCTCACGCCCTGGGCGAGGGCCAGGAGGACCGCGTGAACTGGCTGCTGGACTTCTTCGGGAACTCCGCGAACTGGTCGGGTTCCAGCGGCATCCCCCTGCGGGTGCTGGAGCACATCGAGTTCTCCCTGGCCGCGCTGGCCCTGGCGGCTCTGATCGCGCTGCCCCTCGGCCTGCTGATCGGCCACACCCGCCGCGGCGCACTGCTGGTCGTGGTCGCCGCCAACGCGGCGCGGGCGCTGCCCACCCTCGGCCTGGTGGTGCTGATCGTGCTGCTGGTCGGCGTGGGAACCACCTGGCCGGTGCTGGTCCCGCTGGTCGCGCTGGCGGTCCCGCCGATCCTGGTCAACACCTACGAGGGCATCCGCGGGGTCGACGAGGACCTCCGCGACGCGGCGTACGGCATGGGGCTGCGCGGCGGGCAGGTGCTGCTGCGCGCGCTGGTGCCGGTGGCGCTGCCGCTGATCCTGCTCGGGCTGCGCATCGCCGCGATCCAGGTGGTCGCGACGGCCACCGTGGCGGCGTACGTCGGCCTCGGCGGGCTCGGCCGGTTCATCATCGACGGCCTGGCGACCAAGGACTATCCGAGCACGATCGGGGGAGCGGTGCTCGTGGCCGTGCTGGCGTTGCTCGTGCAGGCGGGTTTCTCGCTCCTGCAGCGGGTGGCCGTCTCCCCAGGCGTCTCCCAGCGGGCACGGGTCCGATAGTCTACAATACCCCCTGGTTTAGAAGGGAATATATTTCGATGAGAAGAACCATAGGCGCCGCGGCGGTCACCCTGGCCGCGGTGTTGACGCTGGGGGCATGCGGCGGGGGTGACCCGCTCACCAACGCCAGCCCCGCCCCGGCACCGACCGCGTCGGGGTCCGGGACCGGCAAGGTGGTGATCGGCTCGGCCAACTTCCCGGAGAACGTGCTGCTCGCCTCGATCTACTCCCAGGCGCTGCAGGCCAAGGGGGTGCCGGTCGAGGAGAAGTTCAACATCGGCAGCCGCGAGGTCATCTTCGGCCAGGTCGTGAACGGCATGCTGACCGTGCTCCCCGAGTACAACGGCGGCCTGCTCAGCTACCTCGACCCCAACAGCACGGGGGCGAGCAAGGACGAGGTCAACGGCGAGCTGAAGGTCAAGATGCCGCCGCAGGTGGAGCTCCTGGACTCCTCCCCCGCGGAGGACAAGGACTCCCTCACGGTGTCCAAGGCGAACGCCGACAAGTACAAGCTGGCCAGCATCGAGGACCTCGCCAAGGTCGCCAAGGACTTCACCGTCGGCGGCCCGCCGGAGTTCAAGAAGCGCCGCGAGGCCCAGTTCAAGGACGTCTACGGCCTGACGTTCAAGGAGTGGAAGCCGACCGGTGAGACCACCGCGGACGCCATCAAGAGCGACGACATCCAGGTGGGCAACGTCTTCACGACCGACCCCAAGATCCTGATCAACGGCCTGGTGCCGCTGCAGGACCCGAAGAACGTGTTCAGCGCGCAGAACGTCACCCCGCTGGTCTTCAAGGCCGGCGTCAACGACACCGTGCGCACCACGCTCAACGCGATCTCCGCCAAGCTGGACACCACCTCCCTGACCGACATGATGAAGCGCGTCGCGGTCGACAAGGACGACCCGCCCGCCGTGGCGAAGGACTGGCTGACCCAGAACGGCCTGCTCTAGACGCCTGATCCAGGCCGAGGGCGCCCTCTCCCCCGTACGGTGGAGGCGGGCGCCCTCGCGCGTCCCCAACCACGAAGAGAGCCCCATGAACGAGTTCACCGAGGCGATGCGGCAGCTCGCCGCCGGGGTGGCGGTGGTGACCGTGCAGGAGGGGCGGGACGACATCGGCACCACCGTCACCACCTTCACCTCGTTGTCGGTGAATCCGCCGATGGTCCTGCTGAGCCTGGACTCGGCGGGCTACCTGTGCGAGGTCATGCTCCGCCAGGACCAGTGGGCGGTGACCCTGCTGTCCGGCACCCAGGCCGTGATCGCCAGCCGCTTCGCCACCCCGGGCCGCCCGAGCGCCCGCCTGCTGGTGGCGGGCGATCCCCACCACCGCGGCGCGCGCACCGGCGCGATGATCATCGACGGCGGCGTGGCCGCCATGGAGGTCGAGACCTCCCGTGTGGTCCCCGGCGGCGACCACACCCTGTTCGTCGCCACCGTCCTCGCCGTCGACTACGTCGACCCGTCCCTGCCCCCTCTGGTCCGCCTGCGCGGGCGCTACCGCGCGTTCGGCTGACAAGGGGCACCCCGGTGCCGGTCCCGATCCGTCGGCTGGCCTTGTCCGGGCCCGCCGATCGGGTGGATCTTTGAGAGATCCGTACCCCGACCGGCGGAGGGCAGTATGGCCGTGACCGTGCCGCACGACCAGTGGACCCTGGCGCGGACCGCGCTGAAGGAGACCGGTGACCGGTTCGCCGACCTGGTGACGGGTGCCTCCGACCCCGGCGCGATGGCGACCAAGGAGTGGACGGTGGCGGAGACCGCCGCGCACGTCGTGGTCATCTCCCGGCTGTACACGGCCATGGTCAGGGCGGACGGCTCGCCGCCGCCGATCGGCGGGCTGGAGGCCGCGTTCGCGCCGGTCACCATCGAGAATATCGGCCTGTTCAACGACCTCTCACTGGAGCGCTTCCCCGAGCGCGTCCCGCGGGTGCTGGCCGCGCGGCTGCGCGACGACATCGCCGAGATCCTGCGGATCACCGCCGACGCCGACCCCGCCACCCCCGTGCCCTGGCTCGGCGGCTCCATCGTGCCGATCGGCGGCCTGCTCGCTCACCTGGTCAACGAGATGCTCCTGCACGGCTGGGACATCGCCTCCGCCGCCGGTTCCCGCTGGCCGATCCCCGCACCCCACGCCGCCCTGTTCTTCAACCTGTTCCTCCTCGGCATGCTGGCCCACGACACCGGCCGCCTCCTGACCCGCCCCGGCCCCCTCTCCCCCCGCCGGATCGCCATCCGCTTCCACTCCCGCCACACCATCCCCGCCACCCTGGTCGTCCAGCACGGCGACGTCACCGCCGAACCCCCCGGCCCCGCCCCCGACGCTCACGTCGCCTTCGCCCCCGCCACCTTGAACCTGATGCTCTTCGGCCGCATCAGCCGCCCCCGCGCCATCCTCACCGGCGGCCTCACCGCCTGGGGCCGCCGCCCCTGGCTCCTGCCGGAGTTCCTGCGCACCGTCCGTGTGCCCACCATCCCGTACGCGAGGGGCTCGGCGGCCGAGGCTCACTGATAGCCGTTGAACCACCCCGGGACGTCCAGGTGGAACAGGGCAGGCGGGGTGACCTGGCGCAGGTCGGACTCCAGGGCGCGGAGGCGGTCCTCGCCGATGGTCTTGGCCCAGGTGGCGCGGAGGTCGTCGAAGATGCGGGCGGAGCGGGCGAGGCAGTCGACGCCGCGTTCGGTGAGGCGGACGGTCTTGCGGCGGGCGTCGTGGGGGTCGCTGCCGCGCTGGACGTAGCCGAGGCGTTCCAGGTTGTCGACGGTCTTGCCGGCGGCCTGTTTGGAGACGCCGAGGGTGCGGCCGAGGTCGGCGGCGGTGGTGCCGCGGATGCCGATGGCCTGCAGGACGAAGCCGTACATGGGGCGCATGTCGGGGTGGCCCTGGCGGGCCAGCTCGGCGTGCAGGTCGTCGATGAGGGTGCGGAAGCCGAGGAAGAGCCGGAGGGGTAGCTCGAAGCCGGGCGGGTCAGTTGACACTATGGACAACCTCGTTCACTATATAGACAACCACATTGTCTATTATTGGAGTCGTGTCCCATGCCTGTGATCCGCCACGCGGACAGCCGCAGAACCGAGACACCCATCGCCGTCATGACGACCTTCGCCTCCCCGCGGCAGGGCGGCGCGGGCATCGCCGTCTGGCGGGTGGACATGCCCGCCGGGCGCTCCGGCCCGCCGCACGCCTTCGACACCGAGCAGGTGTGGACCGTCCTGTCCGGCGCCGCGACGGTGGAGCTGGACGGCGAGACGACCGAGGTGGGTCCGGGCGACACCGTCGTCATGCCCGCCGGGGCACCCCGCCGGGTGCACACGGGGCCCTGCGACCTCACGGCCGTCGTGGCCGCCCCTGCGGGTGGCCGGGCGTACGCCACCCAGGGCGTACTCGACGTCCCCCCGGGCTGCGCCGTCCCGGACGGGGACAAGCTCGTGCCCGCCTGGACGGTCTGACCGGGCCCGCGCGCTGGCGAGCCCGTACGGATCGTCCGGCCGGGCCCGCGCGCCGGCGAGCCCGCACCCGTCCGGATGGTCTGACCGCGTGTCGGCATCGTCGCGTGCCGCGGGGAGGGGCGGGCGCCGGGCTCAGCGGATGGTCCACCAGCCGGGCATCATGAGTGGGCCGTAGCTCGGCAGGCCGAGCTCGGCCGCCAGGCGGGTCAGCGGGCCCCAGGACTCCAGGCGGATACGGGCCAGCGCCGCGGCCTTGTCCTCGCTGGAGTCCGCGGGACGCAGGCGCTCCAGGGGGTGCATGCGGGGGTAGCTGCGCACGGGGGCGTCGGAGGGCAGCTCGGCCCGGCCGCGGGCCAGGGCCAGGGCGTCCTCCAGGCCGCCGAGCTCGTCGACCAGGCCGTGGCCGAACGCGTCCGCGCCGGTCCAGACCCGGCCGCGGGCCAGCTCGTGCGCGCGGTCGCGGTCGATGTTCCTGCCCTGCGCGACCTTGCCCACGAAGTCGTCGTACACCCGGTCGAGCCAGGCGTTGACCCGGGCCCACTGCGGCTCGGAGAACGCCCTGCTCGTGGAGAACATGCCGGAGTTGGCGCCGACGTCCACCGCCTCGGAGGTCACCCCGATGCGCTCCAGCAGGCCCTCCAGCGAGGGCTTGCCGCCGAACACCCCGATCGAGCCGGTCAGCGTGCCGGGCTGGGCGACGATGACGTCCGCGCCCATGGCGACGAAGTAGCCGCCCGACGCGGCGACGTCCCCCATGGAGACGATCACCGGCTTGCCCGCCCGCCGGGCGAGCAGCACCTCACGCCAGATGGCGTCCGAGGCGACGTACGACCCGCCGGGGCTGTCGACCCGGAACACGATGGCCTTGACGTTCTCGTCGCGCCGAGCCGAGCGCAGCGCCGCGCACATGGTGTCCGACCCCATGGCCCCGCCGCCGCCGAGCGGGCTGTGGCCGCTGCGGCCGAGGCGGATCATGCCGGTGCCGTGCACCAGCGCGACCACCTTCTCGCCGGGCCGCGGCAGCTTCTTGCCGATCGGCCCCTTGGCGTACCGGCCGACGTACAGCAGCAGGTCGCCCTCGTCGCGGATCTCCTCGTACACCTCGTCGCGGTAGGCCAGCCGGTCGACCAGGCCGGCCTCGATGGCCTCCGTCCCGATGAACGGCCCCTGGTCGATCAGCGCGCGCACCCGCTCGGCGGGCAGCCCGCGGCCGTCGGCGATCCCGGCGACGATCTGCTCGATGACCGACTCGGCGATCCGCGCCGCGGACTCGCGGTGCGGCTCGGTCATGTGGTCCTTGGTGAACATGTTGGCGGCGGTCTTGTACTCGTGCCGCTGCCCCACCTGGTAGTCGACGCCGAGCTTGGTGAGGGCGTTCTTGATGAAACGCTGTTCGAGCGAGATGCCGGTCAGCCCGACGTCCCCGGACGGCTGGAGGTAGATCTCGCCGAACGCGCTGGCCAGGTAGTACTGCACGGTGCCCGCGCCGAACTCGCCGAACGTCTCGGCGAAGGCGACGGTGCGCTTGCCCGACTCGCGCAGCGCGGTCACCGCGGACCGCAGCTCCTGCACCATGGCCAGTCCGATCGGCTGGCCGCCGATCTTGACGACCAGGCCCTTGACCCTGGGGTCGGTGCGCGCCCGGCGCAGACCCGCGAGGATGTCGGCCAGGCGGGTCTTGCGCATGGACAGCAGTGCGCCTAGTGGATCGGCGGGCGGGCCCTCGATGAGGCCGTCGGTGAGATCGAGCTCGAGGAGCAGGGGAGCGCTGCGCCGCTGCCGGAACCGGTCGACCGTGTCCGTGATCGCCTTTGTCGCGTCCATAGCGACACCCTAGGCGACGATCCGGGGGAAGAGGCGCACGGCGACCGGTCAGTTTCCGCGGGATTCCTCCTGCTCAGCGGTTTCCGCAGGGTCCGCGGCCGGTGCCTCGTCCTGGACCTCCGGCGCGGGCCTGCGCAGCCACAGCGCGCCGAGCGGCGGCACCCGCAGCCGCGCGGAGAACGGCATGCCGTGCCACGGCTCGGCCACCGCCTCCACCGCGCCGAGGTTGCCGATGCCGCTGCCGTGGTAGTCGTAGGCGTCGGTGTTGACCACCTCGTCCCAGCGCCCGCCGGCGGGCAGCCCGATGACGTAGTCCTCGTGCGGCGACCCGGAGAAGTTGGCCACGCAGGCCAGCATCGAGCCGTCCGAGCCGTGGCGCACGAAGGAGAAGACGTTGCCGGAGGCGTCGTCGGCGTCGATCCACTCGAAGCCCTTGGGGGAGTGGTCCTGCGAGTACAGCGCGGGCGTCGCGGCGTACACGTGGTTGAGGTCGCGGACCAGCCGCCGCACCCCCTGGTGGGGCTCGAAGTCGAGCATCCACCAGTCCAGCCCGCGCTCCTCCGACCACTCCAGGCCCTGGGCGAACTCCCCGCCCATGAACAGCAGCTTCTTGCCCGGGTGCGCCCACATGAACGCGAACAGGGCCCGCAGGTTGGCGAACCGCTGCCACTCGTCGCCGGGCATCTTGCCGAGCAGCGAGCCCTTGCCGTGCACCACCTCGTCGTGGGACAAGGGGAGCACGAAGTTCTCCGAGTAGGCGTACATCAGGGAGAACGTCATCTGGTGGTGGTGGTACTGCCGGAACACCGGCTCGTGGTGCAGGTAGGCCAGGGTGTCGTGCATCCAGCCCATGTTCCACTTGAACCCGAACCCGAGCCCCCCGATGTGCACGGGGCGGGACACGCCGGGCCACGCGGTGGACTCCTCGGCGATGGTGACGATGCCGGGCGCCTCGCGGTAGGCGACGGTGTTCATCTCCTTGAGGAACTCGACGGCGTCGAGGTTCTCCCTGCCGCCGTAGACGTTGGGGGTCCACTCGCCCTCGCGGCGGGAGTAGTCCAGGTAGAGCATCGAGGCGACCGCGTCCACCCGCAGGCCGTCGATGTGGAACTCCTTGAGCCAGTACACGGCGTTGGCGACCAGGAAGTTGCGCACCTCACGGCGGCCGAAGTCGAAGATGAGGGTGCCCCACTCGGGGTGCTCGCCCCGCCGGGGATCGGAGTGCTCGTACAGCGGGGTGCCGTCGAACCTGGCCAGCGCCCACTCGTCCTTCGGGAAGTGCGCGGGCACCCAGTCGAGCAGCACGCCGATCCCGGCCTGGTGCAGCCGGTCGACCAGGTGGCGGAACTCGTCGGGCCCGCCGAAACGGGACGTGGGGGCGTAGTAGGAGGTCACCTGGTAGCCCCAGGACCCGCCGAAGGGGTGCTCGGCCACCGGCAGCAGCTCCACGTGGGTGAAGCCCATCTCCTTGACGTACTCGACCAGCTGGTCGGCCAGCTCGCGGTAGGTCAGGCCGGGACGCCACGAGCCGAGGTGCACCTCGTAGGCGGTCATCGGCCCGGCCAGCGCGTCGCGCCCGGCGCGGGCCTCCATCCACTCCTCGTCGGCCCAGGTGTAGTCCGACACGTCCACCACGGACGCGGTCGCGGGGGGCCGCTCGGTGCGGCGGGCCATCGGGTCGGCCTTGGAGCGCCAGACCGAGTCGGCGCCGAGCACGGAGAACTTGTAGTGCTCGCCCGCCCCGACGCCGGGCACGAACAGCTCCCATACCCCCGTGCGGCCGAGGGACCGCATCGGATAGGCGGCGCCGTTCCAGTGGTTGAAGCCGCCCTCCACGCGCACGCCCCGGGCGTTCGGCGCCCAGACGGCGAACGCGGTGCCCTCCACGTCGTCGTGCCGCACGACCCGGGCGCCGAGCACCTCCCAGAGGCGCTCGTGCCGTCCCTCGCCGATCAGGTGGAGGTCGATCTCGCCGAGCGTGGGCCAGTGGCGGTAGGGGTCGCCGGTCTCGACCGGTGGATTGCCGGTGTAGGTGACCCGCAGGCGGTAGGGCGGGACCTTGTCCACGCCGGGCAGGGTGACGGCGAACACGCCGTACGCCTGGTGGGTCATCTCGTGCACGGCGTCGTCCAGCACCAGCTCGACCTTCTCGGCGAGCGGTTTCAGCGCCCGCACGGTGAGGCCCTCGGGGGTGAGGTGCCCGCCCAGGATCGAGTGCGGATCGTGGTGGGCGCCGCCGGCCAGCCGGTTCAGGTCAAGGTCCGCGTTCATCGGATCGCCAATCGCTCCTCAGCACGGTGGTTCGGTCATGTACCCCTGCCCCGGATCCGCGCGCCATCTCATGGCGGTGCCGCCGGGCGGGCCGGTGAGCGTGCCACCACCGACCCCCAGATAGTGATTTTTCACCATTCCAGAACGCGGACCGACTCGGTGGAGAGATCGACCACGACCCGCCCCACGTCGAGCCACGATCCGCCGGGGAACCGGATGAAGACCTGCAGGCAGCGATGCGTCTCGCACCCGTGCCGCCGGAAGATCAGCGTGTGCACCCGCAGCTCGGACGCCGACCCGAGCCGCCGGCCCGTCGCCCTGGCGTACTCGCCGCGGATGGTCTCGCCCAGCGTGGGATGCGCCAGCAGCAGCTGGGTGGCGTACCGCTCCTCCCACCGGGCCGGGGCCGGGCGGGTGTCCAGGGCACGGATGCGCGGCGGCGGCTCCACGGGCGCGGTCGCCTGCCCGTCCGTCCGCCGCGGCTCGTGCGGCGGCATGGAGAGCCCGACGGCCAGGCCGACCCCGAGCCCCACGGCGAGGGTGGCAGCGCCCGCCAACGCCACCGTGAGCCGCCTTCGTGCCACCCCTGCTCCACATCTCACGCACCGTCACATGACTGCGACGGATCGTATCCGACGTGGAGCCCGTCATGAGGGACGGCGTGCGGTCAGGCACCGGGGCCGCTGAACGCGGCGAGCGGGATCGCCAGCCAGGTGGGCCGGTTGCGCGCCTCGTACACCACCTCGTAGGCGGCCTTGCTCAGCTCCAGGGCGCGCAGCAGCACCGCGTCGTCCCCCCGGATGCCGCCGCCGCCCGCCGAGTAGCCCGCGAGGAACGCCGCGCGGTTGCGCTCGGCCCACTCGGCGGCCCGCGGCGCGAGCTCGGCCGGGGACGGGTGGTCGAACAGAAGGTGGCGCGCCGCGTACTCGAACGACCGCAGCATGCCCGCCACGTCGCGCAGCGGGGAGTCCAGGGCGCGGCGCTCGCTGAGGGGCTGGCCGGGCTCGCCCTCGAAGTCCAGCACGACCCACTCGCTCGGGGTGCGCATGACCTGGCCGAGGTGGTAGTCGCCGTGCACCCGCTGCACCGGGATGGGGTGGCCGATGTCGGCCAGCCGGTCGAACGCCTCGTGGGCCTCCCGGGCGTGCCCGGCGAGGTCCGGGACCTCGGCGATGGCGCTGTCCAGCCGCCTGCGGAACCCCTCGACCATCCGCTTGACGTCGGGGGCCTCGATGGAGCCGGTGGGGAAGGCGGAGGCCATCTCCTTGTGCAGGTGGGCGGTCGCCACGCCGAGCCGGTGGGACTCGGCGGCGAAGTCGCCGCCCGCGTCGCCCGCCGTGGTGCCCGCCAGCGAGCCGTAGAGGTCGCGCACGCTGGTCAGCGCCAGGGCCCAGCCGTCGCAGGCGGTGGGCAGGAACTCCTGGGTGAAGGCCAGGGTGGTGTTCTCGCCGTCCACCTCGGTCTCGATCCAGCCGTACGGCTTGGCGATGTGCGGCGAGCCGCGCCTGGCCAGGGCCGACACGATCTCCAGCTCGGGGTTCACCCCCGGCACCAGCTTGCGGAACAGCTTGCAGATGTAGGCGTCGCCGTAGACCAGGGAGGTGTTGGACTGCTCGGCGCCGAGCACCAGGCTGCGCGGCGAGGTGTCGATCTCCACGCCAGGCATGTGGCGGAACCGCAGCGGGCCGATCTCGGCGCCCTCGGCGATCGAGGAGAGCAGCAGCCCGGTGACCTCGGCGTCGTGCACGGCGTCGTAGGCCACCCCCTCGGCGGTGGCGCCGATCGACACGTGCCGCAGGCGCTGCGGCAGCTCGGGGCGGAAACCCAGCAGGAGCTGATAGCGATCGGTGTGCGCGCCCTGGCGCACGGTGATCACCAGATGGCGTACGGTGACGGGGAGTGTGTTCGCGGCGTCCGTGGTCCTGGAGGAAGCCGCCACATCGCTGTGGCGGGATTCTGCAGGACCACGAAGGGGCAGGGGGGTGGCGGCCTCTACGGCCAGGTCGGTGATCGCGCGGCCCTTGCCGGCGAACCACCGCTGACGGGTGATCCAGCCGGCAAGCAGCTCTTCGAACGTAGGTCTCACGTCTCCTCGGTTGCTGTCGTGGGTGGAAGGGTGAACCAGTAGAACCCATGCCCAGGCAGCGTCAAAAGATACGGAAGTTCGCCAATCGGGGGAAAAGGCACACCGCCCGTGCATTCCACGGGGGTGACCCCCTCGAACCGCCGCAGGTCGAGCTCCACCGGCTGCGGGAACCGGGAGAGGTTGTTGACGCACAGCACGCGGTCGTCGCCGAGCTCGCGGACAAAGGCCAGGACGCTGGGGTTGGAGGAGTTCAGCTCGATGAACTCCCCGAGCCCGAAGACCGGATGCCGCTTGCGGATCTCGATCATCTTGCGGGTGAAGTGGAGGATCGAGCCCGCGTTGCGCTGCTGCGCCTCGACGTTGAGCGCCTGGTAGCCGTAGATCGGGTCCATGATCACCGGCAGGTACAGGCGGCCCGGGTCGCAGTCGGAGAACCCCGCGTTGCGGTCGGGGGTCCACTGCATCGGGGTGCGGACGCCGTCCCGGTCGCCCAGCCAGATGTTGTCGCCCATGCCGATCTCGTCGCCGTAGTACAGCACGGGGCTGCCGGGCAGGCTGAGGAGCAGGGCGGTGAACAGCTCGATCTGGTTGCGGTCGTTGTCCAGCAGCGGGGCCAGGCGGCGGCGGATGCCGACGTTGGCCCGCATGCGCGGGTCCTTGGCGTACTCGGTGTACATGTAGTCGCGCTCTTCGTCGGTGACCATCTCGAGGGTCAGCTCGTCGTGGTTGCGCAGGAAGATGCCCCACTGGCAGTTCTCCGGGATCTTCGGCGTCTGGGCCATGATCTCGGAGATCGGGTAGCGGGTCTCCCTGCGCACCGCCATGAAGATGCGCGGCATCAGCGGGAAGTGGAACGCCATGTGGCACTCGTCGCCGCCGGTCACCGGGTCGCCGAAGTATTCGACCACGTCGGCCGGCCACTGGTTGGCCTCGGCCAGCAGGACCCGGTCGGGGTAGAGGCGGTCCACCTCGGTGCGGCAGCGCTTGAGGTAGGCGTGGGTCTGCGGGAGGTTCTCGCAGTTGGTGCCCTCCTGCTCGAACAGGTAGGGGACCGCGTCCAGCCGGAAGCCGTCGATGCCGAGGTCAAGCCAGAAGCGCAGGACCTCGAGCATGGCGTCCTGGACGTCGGGGTTCTCGTAGTTGAGGTCCGGCTGGTGGTGGAAGAACCGGTGCCAGTAGTACTGGCCGCGCACCGGGTCGTACGTCCAGTTGGAGGTCTCGGTGTCGACGAAGATGATGCGGGCGTCGCTGTACTGGTCGCCGTCGTCGGACCACACGTAGAAGTCGCCGAACGGGCCGGTGGGGTCGTGCCTGGACGCCTGGAACCACGGGTGCTGGTCGCTGGTGTGGTTCATCACCAGGTCGGCGATGACGCGCATGCCGCGCTTGTGCGCCTCGTCGACGAGCTTGATGAAGTCCCCCAGGTCCCCGAAGTCCGGGAGGATCTTCATAAAGTCCGAAATATCGTACCCGCCGTCTTTCAGCGGGGATTCGTACAGGGGGAGAAGCCACAGGCAGTCGACCCCGAGCCACTGGAGGTAGTCCAGTTTGCTGATGAGGCCGCGAATGTCACCTGTCCCGTCCCCGTTGGAATCCGCGAAGCCCCGGATGAGGACCTCGTAGAAGACGGCGCGCTTGTACCACCTTGGGTCGCGCGGCTTTTCGTGTGTGAAGGTGTTCGGGACGGGTTGAGGCGTCAAGCTCACCTGTGGACTCCCCGCTGTGCTTTATGCTCGCCTATCCGCTGTACCGGGCATGTGCCTATGCCCGGCTCTGCGGTAGGGCGCGCAGTGTGAGGACGTGTGCTGGATTGATGTGGGGGTCGAGGCGTACGTAGTTGGCTTGCCGCCAGTGATACGTCTCCCCGGAAAGGTCGTCGTCCACCACGAACTCCGCGTCCCAGTCGAGGCCGAGGCCCGGCATGTCCAGCCAGACCATTCCCTCGTGCGTGTTGTGGGGATCGAGGTTCACGACGACCAGGACCACATCGCCTAGGCCGTTCCGTCGTGTGGACGGGTCGTAGGCGCCGGGCAGCCGCTTGGAGAAGCAGACCATGTCCGGGTGGTCGACGTTGTGGAACCGTAGATTACGCAGTTCCTGAACCGCAGGGTGTGCTCTTCTGAACAAATTGAGACGAGTGATGAACGGCGCCAGGCTCCGTCCCTCGCGCTCCGCGCCCGCCCAGTCGCGCGGCCGCAGCTCGAATTTCTCGCTGTGCAGGTATTCCTCGCTGCCCGGCCGCACCGGGACGTTCTCGCCGAGCTCGTAGCCCGCGTAGACGCCCCAGCTCGGTGACGTGAGTGCGGCGAGGACCGCCCGGATCTTGAATGCCGGAATTCCGCCATTTTGTAGGTATTCATGAAGGATGTCCGGCGTGTTGACGAAAAGATTGGGACGGAGGTAGTGCGACGTCTCGTGGGAGAGCTCGCCCAGATATTGCTCCAGGTCGGCCCGGGAGTTCTTCCACGTGAAGTACGTGTACGACTGGTGGAAACCGATCTTGGCCAGGCCACGGAGCATGGCCGGCCTGGTGAACGCCTCGGACAGGAAGATCACGTCGGGGTCGGTGGACTTGACCTCGGCGAGCAGCCTCTCCCAGAACGCCACCGGCTTGGTGTGCGGGTTGTCCACCCGGAAGACCCGCACGCCGTGCGCCATCCACTGCCGCACCACACGCAGGACCTCGGCGTAGACGCCCTCGGGATCCTTGTCGAAGTTCAGGGGGTAGATGTCCTGATACTTCTTCGGCGGGTTCTCAGCGTACGCGATGGTGCCGTCGGCCCGGACCGTGAACCATTCGGGGTGCTCCTTGACCCAGGGGTGGTCGGGGGAGCACTGCAGGGCCAGGTCGAGGGCCACTTCCAGCCCGAGCCCCTTGGCCCGCTTCACGAACGCGTCGAAGTCGTCCATGGTGCCGAGGTCGGGGTGGATCGCGTCGTGCCCGCCCTCCTCCGCGCCGATCGCCCACGGCGAGCCCACGTCGTGCGGGTCGGGGTTCAGCGTGTTGTTGCGGCCCTTGCGGAAGGTGGAGCCGATGGGGTGGATGGGGGGGAGGTAGACGATGTCGAAGCCCATGCCGGCCACGGCGGGCAGCCGCTCGGCGGCGGTCGTGAAGTCGCCGGACCTCGGGGGGACGCCGTCCTCGAGCACCGCGCCCTCGGACCGGGGGAACAGCTCGTACCACGAGCCGAACAGCGCGCGCCGCCGGTCGACCCGCACCCGCATCCGGGGCCCCCGGGTGACCAGGTCGCGCAGCGGGTGGGCGGCCAGCGCCGCCGCCGTGTCGGGCAGCTCGGCGACGGCCAGGCGGGCGCGGGGGTCGTAGTCGTCGTCGCGCAGGCGCTCGGCCACGGCCAGCAGCGCGGCCCGGTGCCCGCAGCCCTCACAGCCCTGGGCCCGCACCGCGCGGGCGGCGCGCTCGAACAGGCGCGCCCCCTCCTCGCACATCAGGTCGGCGTCGATGCCCCGGGGGATCTTGATCTCCGCGTCGTGCAGCCAGGTGGCGAGCGGATCGCCCCACGCCTCGACGCGGAAGCTCCAGTCGCCCTCGGTGGGGAGCGTGACCTCGACGGCCCAGCGATCGGTGCCGGGCGCCCCCTCCCGCATGGGGAGCAACGGCCCCTTGGCGCCCTGGGGGTCGGTCAGCACCACCCCGGCGGCCACCGCGTCGTGTCCCTCCCGGAACACGACCGCGCTTATCTCGAAGGTCTCCCCCGCCGCGGCTTTGGCCGGCCATTGTCCGCATTCGACGGCAGGGTGGATGTCCAGTATTGGGATTCGTCCGATCATCGCGTCTCAAGGTAGCGGCGGCGCACCGGGCGCCGCCGGGAATTGTGAGGGCATGAAGTGATCTTTGGTGCAGGTGCCGACCCGGCCCGAAGGTCCGCCGTACCGACGGGCATGATCGTATTCACCCGAAGGGAGGGTTTGGCCACCCTTCAGGCGACGAGGTTTCTCCCCCGGTGGTGACGGCGCACGCCGGCGGGCGGCATACGGCGTCGCCGCCCTGGTGGGAGAGACGATCGTGGGACTCTTACATTGTGGTGAGGTTCTTACATGGGACTGCCCCCATAGTCGCGCTTCATGCCTGTTCAAGGGAAGTTAGGGGGGCGACGGGAAGCTCTCATCCCCGAGAGTTGCCCTGTGAGCGCGAACAGTACATGATCAATTTGAGTTGGCCCTCGGCTGTCGGCTTTAGTGTTGTTTGACTAGTTTTGGCGGTGGTGAGAGCGAATCGGATGAGATCTGGCAAGGGCGCAAGGGTGTTTCGGTCGCGCGTCGTGGCGCTGAGTAACTAGGGTCTGGCCTCGTGAGAGCAATCCGCAGGTTCACCGTACGTACCGTCCTTCCCGCCGAGTTGGCCGCTCTGAGCGAACTCGTGCACAATCTGCGCTGGTCATGGCACCCCGAGACCAATGACCTGTTCGCGGAAGTGGATCCCGGCACGTGGGAGCGGGTCGGTCATGATCCCGTAGCGCTGCTGGGGGCGGTCGAGGCCGACAGGCTCGCCGAGCTGGCTCGCGACCGCAGATTCCTCCGTCGGCTGGCCGATGCCGCCGACGACCTACGCGAGTACATGACCGCGCCCCGGTGGTACCAGACACTCCCCGACGCCCCCGCGGCCATCGGCTACTTCTCCCCCGAATACGGCATCGCCGCCGCCCTCCCGCAGTACTCCGGAGGTCTCGGCATCCTCGCCGGAGACCACCTGAAGGCCGCCAGCGACCTCGGCGTGCCCATCCTCGCCGTGGGGCTCCTCTACCGGCACGGCTACTTCAGCCAGTCGCTGTCCGCCGAGGGATGGCAGCAGGAGCACTACCCGAGCCTCGACCCCGGCGGCCTGCCGCTCAGCCTGCTCAAGGAGCAGGACGGCGCGCCCGCCAGGGTCGCCATCCCGCTGCCCGGCGGGCGCACGCTGCACGCGCAGATCTGGGTCGCCCAGGTGGGCCGCGTGCCGCTGCTGCTGCTCGACTCCGACGTCGCCGAGAACGACGCCGCCGCGCGCGACGTCACCGACCGGCTGTACGGCGGCGGCACCGACCACCGTCTCATGCAGGAGCTGCTGCTCGGCATCGGCGGCGTGCGCGCGCTGCGCGCGTACTGCCGCATCACCGGGCACGCCGAGCCCGAGGTCTTCCACACCAACGAGGGCCACGCCGGTTTCCTCGGCCTGGAGCGTATCCGCGAGCTCACCGAGCACCGGCTGTCGTTCGACGAGGCCCTGGAGGCCGTCCGCGCCGGCACCGTCTTCACCACCCACACCCCGGTCCCGGCGGGCATCGACCGCTTCCCCTCCGAGATGATCGGCAGGCAGTTCGGCGGCGACAACGCCTGGCCGACCGTCCCGGCGGAGCGCATCCTCGCCCTCGGCGCCGAACCGCCGTCCGCCGACAACGCCGGGGACGCCGCGATCTTCAACATGGCCGTCATGGGTATGCGGCTCGCCCAGCGCGTCAACGGCGTGTCCGAGCTGCACGGCGCGGTCAGCCGCGAGATGTTCCAGGGCCTGTGGCCCGGGTTCGACCTCGACGACATCCCGATCGGCTCGATCACCAACGGCGTGCACGCACCCACGTGGGTCGCCCGCGAGGTCATGGAGCTGGCGGGCAAGGAACTGCCGTCCCTGATCGAGAAGGCCCAGGGCTGGGAGAGCGTGCAGAAGCTCTCCGACGAGGACATCTGGGCCATCCGCGGCCGCCTGCGGCGCAACCTGGTGGACGCCGCCCGGGTGCGGCTGCGCGAGTCGTGGCGGGCCCGCGGCGCCTCCACGGCCGAGCTCGGCTGGATCGACGAGGCGCTTGACCCCGACGTCCTGACGTTCGGTTTCGCTCGGCGGGTGCCGTCGTACAAGCGGCTCACCCTCATGCTCAAGGACCCCGACCGGCTGCGGTCCCTGCTGCTCGACCCGGACAAGCCCGTCCAGATCGTGATCGCGGGCAAGGCGCACCCCGCCGACGAGGGCGGCAAGAAGCTGATCCAGCAGATCGTCCGCTTCGCCGACCGCGAGGACGTGCGCCACCGCATCGTGTTCCTGCCCGACTACGACATGAACCTCGGCCAGCTCATGGTGCAGGGCTGCGACGTGTGGATGAACAACCCGCTGCGCCCCCTTGAGGCCTGCGGCACGTCCGGCATGAAGGCCGCCCTGAACGGCGGGCTCAACCTGTCCATCCGCGACGGCTGGTGGGACGAGTGGTACGACGGCAACAACGGCTGGGCCATCCCCACCGCCGACGGCGTGGAGGACGCCGACCGCCGTGACGAGATCGAGGCCACCGCGCTGTACGACCTCATCGAACGCGAGGTCGCCGACCGCTTCTACGACCGCACCGGCGGCGCCCACCCCCGCCGCTGGCTCGACATGGTCAAGCACACCCTCAGCTCTCTCGGCCCCAAGGTCCTCGCCGGCCGCATGCTCCGCGACTACGTCGTCGACCTCTACACCCCCGCCGCCGGCTCCGCCCGCGAACTCTCCAAGGCCGACCACACCCGCGCCCGCGAGTTCGCCGCCTGGAAACTCCGCCTCACCCGGGCCTGGCCCGGCGTCCGCGTGGAACACATCGAGGCCAGCGGAATCGGCGACACCCCCGAGCTGGGCGCCGCCATGGAGATCCGCGCCACCGTGGCTCTCGGCGAGCTGTCCCCCGAGGACGTCAACGTCCAGGCGGCCTACGGCAAGGTAGGCCCCCACGACGAACTCCTCCACCCCTCCTACATAACCCTGGCCGTCGACGCATTGGCCGACGACTCCAAGGCCTCCTACAAAGGCACCGTCCCCCTAGACCGCACCGGCGCCTTCGGCTACACCGTCCGAGTAGTCCCCACCCACCCCCTGATGTCCAGCCCCGCCGAATGCGGCCTGTTGGCCCTCCCCGAAGAGCCCGCAGGCATGACCAACGGCACCCTCCGCTAACACCCCCCGGTCCCCGGAGCCCCTCCGGGGACCACCGCACATCCCTACCTATGGTCCCCGGGAGCCCCTCCGGGGACCATCTCTCCGCGTTTCCTGCCTGTCTTCGGCTACCTGCGACGCCGTGGCCGCCAGAAGAGCTTCGGAAGAAGCCGGTGGGGACGCAAGGTCCGCGGCTGAGGAGGAGAAGCTGCGGAGAAAGCGCTGTCCACCTCGGCGGTGAAGAAGTCCTCGGCTTCGTCGCCGCTCGTGACTGCGACACGAGCGGTGCGAGCCTTCGCCCAGAAGGAGTACATGTCGCGACTGGCCATGAGATATCGAAGCGCACCACGCAGTTCGGCCAGTTCGATGGTGTGCGTCTCGTAGGCGACTTTCTGGAGATTAAGAATCAGATTGCAATAGTGATCTTTCTTTGTGATGTCGACGCCGACCGTTATCTCGGGCCACACCTGGCGGAGTTCCGGGTCGTCGATCGCCATTCTGATGAGGTCGGTGTGCAGTTCCCGTAGGGCGATCTCACCGCTGCGGATCTGCTCCTCGCGGGCAATGGCCAGCTCTTCTCGTTGGTTCCGCAGGTCTCTGCTCTGCAGAAACAGCGTTACCGCGATGGCGATGAAGGCTATGCCGGAAAAGAAGATGCCGACCGGCGTGACCGCTTGGCCGATCTCCGACCAGCGGTGCAACTCGGCGGCATCAATGTGCAACAGATACGACACCGGCAGAACAACACCGGCTGCGACCACCGTGACGCCGAGCAGCAGGGCAAGATTAATGAGAAGGACGTTCAACCAGCGACGGCGCACCCGAGAGACCATATCGGGAAGTCACATGACCGTCGAGGAACCGACCCGGAAGAACAGCACATACCAGAGCATAATCTCGACGTCACTCTGCGGCCAGGAACTGTGGCAACGGTACGGCCCTCCGCCGCAACCCGACGGCTTTGCTCTCCAGGGAGGCGAGTACCCCGGGGTCGCGGGTCAGCCAGCCTCCCGACTGTGACCCCGCGTCACCGTAGTCGTGAATCAGTGCGGTGTGCCGGTCGAAGATCAGGAAGTCGAACAGATCCTCGTTGGGCAGGCGCAGCGTACTGTCACAGCGCACGATCTCGATGACCTCACCGAGCTCCGCTCGGATCCGGTAGGCCAGCAGCTCATACCTCAGATACGAAGTCAGCGGCTCCTGAACGAGACGAATCCTCGAGTATTCGATCCCCCGGCTCCTGACGTCATCGTAAAGAGGCCGGTCGCTTTCGGCTTCCTTTGCCAAAATCTCCATGGCCAGGTCGATTTCACCCTGGCGGTACAGCTCCTGAGACTTGTTACCGTCGGGTTCTTTATATGTCTGCCAGCATTCAAGCTTGAGAAATCGCCACTCGATCCGCGACCACGCCGCCAAGAACTGGCGGCCGAACTCATCAATGGTCAGTCGTTCACCGGTTTCCGTCGCCCACTGAGGTGGAATCATCTAACTGTCCGGAATATCATTTTTTGCCGATATTAAAGTAGCTCGGGAGATCCGCACGATCCGCTCATCGGCGGCGCATCTGGCATCGAGCAGGGGTTGGATCCCGATCCGATCGGTGATATCGGTACCGATGACAGCGAAGCTCCCGTCGTCCAGTTCAAGGATATCCGGCGAGCCGCTCACGGCTGTGGTGTCGCCACGCTCTTTTGGAGTGCTACCTAGCCGCCTGACAGCTCTCATGGCTACCTCGCCTACGACAGACCGGTTGAACGCACCTATATCATGCCAAAATTTCCATGACAATATGTGTCCAGTAATTGACGGTCCGTCAATACCATTACAATCCAACCGATAATGAGAAGCGCATCGGGTGCCATGGGAGTCCTCCCGGCGGACAGCAGTTGATCGTCGGGGCCGGGATCGCGAGCGGGCCCGAAGGCGGACGCGCGGGTGAAAATGTCGTCTTGTGGGTTATCGGCGACCTGATCACTATGGGTGGTGTCTTTAGTGGTTCGTGCGCGCCGGCGATGGCGGCTTCGGGGGGTGGTTCCATCGTCAACAACGCGTCCACGGCCGGGGTGAACGGGGACCCCATGGTGGCTGCTTATTCGGCGGCGAAACATGGTGTTGTGGGGCTCACGCGGTCCGCGGCGCTGGATGTGGCTCGGGAGGGGATCCGGGTCAACGCCCTGGTGACGGGGCTGGTGGACACTCCGTTGTGGCGGGAGGTGGCGCGGGATCCGGAGGCCAAGAAGTACTTTCTGGATCGTATGCCGGTCGGGCGCGCCGGTAAGGAGGAGGAGGTGGCCGCGTTCGTCGCCTTCCTGCTTGGGGACGAGGCCGCGTTCATCACCGGGGCCGCCCTTTCCATTGACGGTGGGCTGACGGCCGGATAGCGGGGTCACTTCTTTTCGGCGCGCATTCCGATGAGGGAGAGGACCACGTTCCACCAGAACGTGGAGCCGATGGCGAGGGCGGCGAAGGTCAGGAGGTAGCCGGGGAGGTGGCCGGGGGTGGTTAGGCGGGTCCACCAGGTGGTGGGGGACCAGTGGAAGGTTGCGAGGTCGGGGCCGAAGGTGGTTCGGATGGGGGAGTGGGCGAACAGGTCGATCACGGCGGGGGAGCGGAGGGACTCGGCCAGGCAGAGGGCCGGGTCGGTGGGGGTTTCGCGGCATATCTGCTGGAGGGTGGCGGGCGGGATTCCTCCGTCGGCCGCGAGCTGGGCGCGTAATGCGTTGTCGTCGATGATCGCTTGGACGTATTCCAGGGAGTCGACGGCGAAGAACAGGGTGAAGAACAGGGCCGTGAGCAACGTGGCGCGTCTGTGGTATCGGTGGAACAGTTCTTCCAGCAGCAGCATCTGCCTGGTGAACCATTCCTCCATGCCGTGGTGGAACCGTTCGGCGTCGCCGCTCGCTCGCTGCCACATCGTGTCCATGGTCGTGGCGAAGGGACTGCGGTCCCCGCGCAGCTTCTCCACCATCCGCTCCGGGCCGCCGTGCCCGTGGACGAGTTCCGTCATGGCGTCGGCGAACTGAGCGGGGACGATGCGTTCGATGCCCGTGCGGCCGTTCCTGGGGCGGTCGATCGTGCTCAGCCGCTCGTAGAACAGATCGGTCAGGGCCGTGCCGGGCGAACCCTCCCCTCCCGGGGGCGGCGGGGACGAGGCGGGCAGCGGGTTGAAACGCGGGCGGCTGTCCGCGCCGAAGGCCAGGTGGGTCAGGAATCCCCACATGCCCTTGGGGTGCCAGGTGCGCCCGTCGCGATCGGCGCCGCCGCCGAGATGGTCGCGGAGGTACGCCCACAGGAACCTCGCCCGCAGCGCCAGTATCGAGCTGTACCCGAGAACCACCCCGTTGACCAGCAACGAGAGCACGACGAAGCCGGCCAGCAGCCCGACGGCGAGATCGAGGACGATGGACCCCATTGCCGCATTCTCCACGCCTGCGAGATCGCCGTCCCGCGTACGCGGAGGCCTCGTAGGCTGATCGCATGACCCGGCATTTCGAGGTCCATGTGACCACGGGGACCCGTGAGGAAGCGGAAGCGATCTGTACGACCGTCGTGCACCGGCGGGTGGCCGCCTGTGCGCAGGTCGTCGGGCCGATCAGGTCGGTCTACTGGTGGGAGGGGGAGGTCCAGCGGGACGACGAGTTCCTCATCCTCATGAAGACCGGCGCGGAGCGGCTGGACGATCTCGTCGACGCGGTGAAGGCCGTGCACTCGTACACGACTCCGGAGATCGTGGCGGTCCCCATCGAGGGCGGCCTGGCGGACTACCTGAACTGGATCACGGCGGAGACGGCGAGGCGGCCCCCGGCCGGCTAGCCGCGCCCGGGTGCCTCGTCCGAGGCGCTATGAATGCCTCCGCGATTTAATTGCGAATTCGGCGCTGATAGTGGAATTCGGCGCGCGTCAATCGACTTGAGCGGCGAGAGGTGCGCGTGCCGGTTCGGGCGGAATCTGTGGGATAGATCATGGATTCCGCTAAGGTGACCGGTCATGGCGCGGGTTGTGTGGCGGGTGCTGGTGCCTCGGCGGATCCTGAGGGCCGTGCTGGGGCGGTTCGACGGACGGTACGTCACGCGGGCGGAGCATCGGCAGGATGTGCGGGACTCCCTCTGGGAGGTGCAGGCGCTCAAACGGGAGATCGCCGAGTTGCGGCGGGAGGTCGAGCAGTTGCGGAGGGCCAAGGCCCCCGCCCCCGCCGGGGGGTTGGCGGCGAAGGTCGAGGACGCGCATCGGCTGGCCACGGAGGCGGCGTCGGCCGTCGATCACCTGTTGCAGGCGGAGGTCCTTATCTGGCAGGCGCTCGACGGGCTGCGGGAGGACGGCGAGACCGGGCGCAGTTCCCAGGGGGTCTCGTGAGACTGGGGTGGGCGCGGGACGGCGCGCAGTGGCGGCTGCGGTTGCGGCTCGGCGACGGCGAAGGGGTCGAGGGGGTCGTGACCGACGGCCAGGCGGTGGAGCTGGCGACGGACACCTGTCATGTGCGGCTGCCGGACGGGACGGGCGGCGGGGAGCCGCATCCCGATCTTGTGGCGCTGGCCGCGTGGACGGTGGCGGCGCCGTGGGCCCGTGGGCGGGTGGTGTTCGACCGGGCGATCTCGGCGGAGCTGGCCGAGGCGCTCGGGAGCGGGTGGGGGATCGACGCGGGACCCGTGGGAGGGACGGCGCGGGAGCCGGGGGAGCGGCTGGCGATCTCGTACAGCGGGGGAGCGGACTCGGTGGCGGTGGCGGCGTTGTTGCCGGAGGCGCCGCTGGTGCACTTTCAGCGGGTGCCGCATCCGCGGGTGCCCAACCGGTGGACGCACTACCGGTCGGACGTGCTGGCGGGGCTGGCGCACAAGACCGGGCGGGACGTGACGGTCGTCCGGTCGGATCTGGAGTTCCTGCTGCGCAAGCCGCGGCCGGGGTATCCCGAGCATCACGCGGTGCTGGCGGGGGCGCTGCTGACGGCGGACGAGCTGGATCTCGGCGGGGTGGCGCTGGGGTACGAGATCGGGTCGCGGTGGCTCGGCGGCGGGCGGTATCTGCACAGGTTCACGCCGGACAATCCCATGTGGTCGGGGCACGGGAAGTGGGGGCGGCTGTTCGCGGCCGTGGGGATGCCGCTGGTGCTCCCGGCGGGGGGCATCAGTGAGGCGATGACCATGCGGATCGCCCTCGGGTCCGACCTGCGGGAACAGGTACGCTGGTGCCTGCGGGGGGATGGCAGCGGGCCGTGCGGGCGGTGCGGGAAATGCCTGTACAAGGAGCTGATCCAGGCGGCGATCGAACGGCGGCCGCTGCGTACGGAGATCACGGCCGACCGTCCGGTGGCGCGGAAGTGGCAGCTGCCGCCGCCGTACGGCGGGCAGGAGATGATCGAGTACGGCTGCGCCCACGTGCCGGGCATCGAGAAGACCCCGTTCGCCAGGGCCGCCGAGCACCTGAAGGCCACGGTCGAGTCCACGCGCTGGCTGGAGCGGTGCTACCCTCCGGCCGTCGAGGAGATCCCCGAGCGGTGGCGCAAAGGGATCGAAGCGGTCATGGCGGACCGGTTCGGCTTCATGGACGCCGCGGACCGTCACCGGGTGGAGAGCTGGGGCCTGCGGGGATGAGGGGTCGGCGATGAAGGTGTACGTGTCGGTGGACATGGAGGGCGTGACCGGCCTCACCGACCCCGAGGAGATGCACGCCGGCGGCCGGGGCTACGAGCGCGGCTGCGAGCTGATGACCGCCGACGCCAACGCCGTGGTCGCGGGCGCCGGCGAGGCGGGGGCGACCGCCGTGGTGGTCAACGACGCGCACGGCTCCACCAAGAACCTCCGGGTCGACCTGCTGGACGCCCGCGCCTCCCTGATCCGTGGGCCGGGCAAGCCGATGCGCATGGCGCAGGGCCTCACCGCCGAGTTCGACGCCGCCTGTTTCACCGGCTACCACGCCCGCGCCGGGACCCAGCACGGCGTGCTCAACCACACCTGGATGGGCAAAGAGATCCAGAACGTGTACCTCAACGGCGAGGTCTGCGGCGAGATCAGGCTGGTCGCCGGGTTCGCGGGCTTCCTCGGCGTGCCGGTGGCGCTGGTCACCGGGGACGAGGCGGCGTGCGACGAGGCGCGTGACCTGCTGGGCGACGTCGAGACCGTGCCGGTCAAGAAGGGCATCGACCGGTTCGCCGCCGAGCTGCTGCCGCCCGGCGTCGCGCAGGCGCTGATCCGCGAGGCCGCCGCGCGGGCGCTGAACCGGCTCAGCGACTTCCGGCCGCACGTGGTGCCGTCGCCGTTCACGCTCGGCGTGGAGTGGAACTCCACGGCCATCGCGGCGGGATGTTCCCTCATCCCCGGCACCCGCCTGGCGGGCCCCCGGCACATCGAGTTCACCACGGAGGACTTCCGGGACATCATGGCCCTGCTGGGCGTCTACGCGATGATCGCGGGCCGGGTGGCCTGCGGCAGTGGCGTGTACGGCTGACGCGGGTGGCGGACTCCGCGAAGAGGGCGCTGACGCGCCGTTCGCTGCTCGTCGGGATCGGCGCCGCCGGCGGCGCGGGCGCGATGTACGCCGCGATGGGGGTGCTCGGCCTGGCGCCCGGCCCGGCCACCGACCCGCTGCCCCGCACCGGCGGCGCGTCCGGCCCGGCGCCGTACGTCCCTCCTGGCCGGTCGGACTTCACGTTGCGCGGCGGCCGTCCGGCGCGGGTGCTGGTGCTCGGCGCCGGGGTGGCGGGGCTGGCGTGCGCGTACGAGCTGGGCAAGGCCGGGTACGACTGCGTGGTGCTTGAGGCCCGGGACCGGGTGGGCGGGCGCAGTATGACGCTGCGCGGCGGCGACACGGTCACCGAGCTGGCCGGGGAGCACACGGGGACGGCGCGCGGCGCGGGCGGGGCCTCCCCGGACGGATCGAGCGGGCCGGCGGGAACGGCCACCCCGGCCGCGTCGGCCGCCGCACTGGACAGGCGTCTCGTGCGGTTCGGCCCCGGCACCTACTTCAACAGCGGTCCCGCGCGCATCGCGCAGTGGATGGTGACGCTGGACTACTGCCGCGAGCTCGGCGTCCCGCTGGAGGTGTTCGTCAACAGCAACGCCAGCGCGTACGTCCTCACCTCCGGCATGACCGCCCCGGTCCGCATGCGCACGGCCCGCGCGGACGCCTACGGCTACATCTCCGAGCTGCTCGCCAAGGCCACCGACGCGGGCGCCCTGGACGCCCGCCTCACCCCGGCCGACCAGGCACTCCTGCTGGACTTCTTATCCGACTTCGGGGAGATCGGCCCCGCCCTGACCTACACGGGCGGGGACCGCAGAGGGTACGGATCCGACCCCGGGATCAAGGCGGGCACCGCGCTCGGCCGCCCGCCGGAGCTGGCCGAGGTCCTCAGCCAGGGCCTCGGCCGCATGCTGACCATGGACGCCGGCTACGAGCAGGCGATGCCGATGTTCCAGCCGGTCGGCGGCATGGACGCCATCGTCCGCGCCCTGGCGGGCCGGGTGGGCGCCGCCCGCATCCGCACCGGCACCCGGGCGACGAGGATCACCACCGGGCCGGGCGGCGTGGAGGTCGAGATCGACGGCGGCGCCCCGCTGAAGGCCGACTACTGCGTGGCCGCGCTCCCCCCGCACGTCATGGCCCGCATCCCCGCCAACCTCGGCGCCGACGTCCGCTCGGCGCTCGCCACGCCCGTCCCCATGTCGGCGGGCAAGATCGGCCTGGAGTACGGCCGCCGCTGGTGGGAGCTGGAGGACCGCGTGTACGGCGGCGCCACCGAGACCGACCTGGACATCGGCCACATCTGGTACCCCTCGCACGACTACCACACCGAGCGCGGCCTGGTGGTGGGCTACTACAACACCGGCCCGAACGCCGAGGCGTACGACGCGATGCCGCACCGCGAGCGCCTGCGCCGCGCCCTCGCCTACGGCGCGCGGGTGCACGGCGCCCGCTACCGCCGTGACCTGCTGGACGCGGTGTCGGTCGCGTGGCGCAGGCAGCCGCACATCGAGGGGGCGTGGGTGCGCTGGCCGTCCACCAGCGGCCTGTCGCTGCTCCAGCGCCCGGCCGGGCGGGTGTACTTCGCGGGCGACTGGCTGACCCATCTCATCGCCTGGCAGGCCGGGGCATTGGAATCGGCCCGTAGGGTGGTGACCGATCTGCACCACCGTGTACTGAAGGAGGGATGACCCGTGAGCCTCGGCACGCTCGAATGGGTTCCCGCCCTGGACCGCCGCGACCTGCTCGCCGATCCTGTCGTCCGGGCACTCGAGACCATGGCCGACGCGGTGTCGGTGGCCCCGATCGACCCGGCGCTGGCCGACACCGCGGCGTTCTGCGAGCGGTACGGCGTGGCGCTCGACGACTCGGCCAACTGCGTGATCGTCGCGGCCAAGCGGGGCGGCGAGACGCGGTACGCCGCCGTCATGGTGCTCGCCACGATGCGCGCCGACGTCAACGGCGTGATCCGCCGCCACCTGGACGCCAGGAAGTCGTCGTTCGCCGCGCAGGACGACGCGGTGGCGATGTCCGGCATGGAGTACGGCGGCATCACCCCGCTGGGCCTGCCCGAGGACTGGCCGGTGCTGGTGGACACCGAGGTCGCGAGGCGTCCCGAGGTGGTCATCGGCAGCGGGATCCGGGGCTCCAAGCTGGCCCTCGCCGGGGACGCCCTGGCCCGGTTGAAGACCGCCGAGGTGATCTCCCTCGCGCAGTGACCTGCGGGGCCGAAGAAAATCTTGGGCTACTTGGGAAACCGTTGGGGCCGGTTCGTCCGTTGTACAACCGGGAATGTGACCTCTTGGTTCATCTCATGGGCGGGGTTTAAGCCGGTATGGTGCTACGTGCCGTAAAGGACCGCGGATGCGAACCCGCGGAGGGCTCTCATGGCCGTCCCAGGCCGAAGGGGGTAACCGGTGGCCGGTGGACGGCCGGCCGTGGAACGGGTGGCGACGGGGGTCGCCCGGTTCGGCGGCACATGGTGACGGGCTCCGTCACCCGGCGGGACGGGATTTCCCGAACGGCCATTGCGCAGAGTAAGCCGAATGTCACAATTGGAGCAAGGCGCTTCCTTCCGGAAACCGGTTCCGGGGCACCGCCGGAGAACAGATGACTCAGGACGACCGTTTGGGCCCCTACCGGCTGCTCCGGCGGCTCGGTGCGGGTGGCATGGGCGTGGTGCACCTCGCCCTGGACTCCCACGGCAGGCAGGTCGCGGTGAAGGTGCTGCGCGCCGAGGTCGCCGGGGACGACGTCGCGCGCAGGCGGCTGTCCCGCGAGGTCGAGACGATGCGCCGCGTGCGCAGCCGGTACATCGCCGAGGTACTGGACGCCGACGTCACCGGCAGCCGTCCCTACATCGTGACCCGCTACGTCGCCGGCATGCCGCTGGACGAGGCCGTCAAGCAGGACGGCCCGCTCGGCGTCGCCGCCCTGCTGCGGGTGGCGCACGGCGTGGCCGACGCGCTCGCGGCCGTGCACGCGGCCGGGGTGATCCACCGTGACCTCAAGCCGGGCAACGTCCTGCTGCTGGACGGCGAGCCCGTGCTGATCGACTTCGGCATCGCCCAGGCGGTGGACGCGACGCGGCTTACCCAGACCGGCATGTTCATCGGCACCCCCGGCTACCTCGCCCCCGAGATCATCGAGGGCCACGAGGCGGGGTCCGAGGTGGACGTGCACGCCTGGGCCGGCACGCTGCTGTACGCCGCGACCGGCCAGCCGCCGTTCGGCAAGGGCACGCTGGAGATGGTCTTCTACAACATCACCGCGGGCAAGGCGAACATCGACGCCGCCCCGGCGATCCTTCAGCCGTTGCTGCGGGGCGCCTTCCAGCGCGACCCCGCCAAGCGGCCCACCGCGGTGGAGCTGGCCGCGCAGCTGTCCAGGCTCGCGCCGCCGCCGGCCGGTTCGAACCGGCCGCGTTCCCCCGACGAGATCCGCACCATGCCGGACATGTCGGGCCTGACCCCTGAGCCCACCAACCCGTCCCGCAAGGCTCCCGCCACCGGCCCGGCCCAGGGCCCGCCCGCCGGGCCGGCCGGTCCGGCTCGGGGGCCCGTCACGGGGCCGCCTGTCGGGGCCGGTCGTCCGACCGGGGCTGCCGCGGGGCCGGTCGCCGGGGCCGACGAGTACGTGTCCCTGCTCAAGTCGCCGCAGGCGCCCGGGGATCCCTGGCCCACGGTGCGGGTGACCGGCGACGAGTTGCGCGCGGCGGGCCTGCCCACCCCCGTGCCTCGCCCCGGCGCGGGGGACTCCGCGGAGGGGCGCACGCCCGAGGGCGACGTGCCCACCCGGTTCGCGCCGCCCGCCACCGGGTCGTACTGGCAGGCCGCACAGCAGCCCGCGCCCGACCAGGGCGAGGTGCCGACCAGGCGGGTCCGTCCCGAGGAGCTCGCCCTCGACCGGGACGCCCAGGGCCGCAACACCGCCGCCCGGCCCGGCCACCCGGGGCAGTCCGGCCCCCAGGGGCACCCGGGCCAGCAGGGCCAGAACGCCCAGCCGTCCGGGCAGCCCGGCCAGGGCACGCCGTACGGTCAGCCCGGCCAGTACGGCCAGAACGCGCAACACGTCCAGCACGGTCAGCTAGCCCAGCACGGCCAGGAGGCCCCGCCGCGACGGCAGCAGGGATACCCGGCCGGGCAGGCGCCCACGCCGTACGGCCAGAGCGGCCCGGCGCAGGGCGGCACGGGTCAGGGCGGTACCGGTCAAGGCGGCGCGGGCCACGGCGCGCGGCCGGGGTCGTACAACCAGGCGTTGTTCGAGCAGCCGTCGGAGGTCTACGAGCGGACCCCGCACGTGCGGGGACCCGTCCAGCCCGCCCAGAACCAGGGCTACGTCCCCACCGTGCACCTGCCGCCGGACCAGACCCCCGCCTTCGTCGGGGCCGGCCCGGCCCGCACCGGGCTGCCCGAGACATCGGCCCTCTACGGCGTCGCCTCGATCCTCGCGCTGATCATCGTGGTCGGCGCGGCGGTCGTGGCGCCGGTGCTGGCGTCGGCGGTCGTCGTGCCCGCCGCCGTGCTGCTGCGCGCCGCGGACATCGCCCACCAGAAGCACGGCCGCTCCGGCCTGCTGCGCGGGTTCGCGCCCGGCGCCCTGCTGAAGTCGATCGGCGTCACCCTCGCGCTGGTGCCGTACGCCCTCATCCTCGGCGTGCCGGTCACGCTGGTGCTGGCCTTCCTGGTGCGGCACGTGCCGGTGGGCACCTGCCTGAGCTGGGGCGTCGCCGTATCGTTGTGGATCGTCTGCGCGGGCCCGGGCGTGGAGGGGCCGGGCCGCCAGATGCGCAGGACGCTCGCCGCGGCGTTCCCCGAGCGGGGCGCCGCCATCGGGCTCGCCTCGATCACCGGTCTGCTGGCCGCCGCGGTCACGGCCTACGCGGTGATGACCCTGGTCGCGCCGGCGGGGGACGCGATCTGGAGCCCGGTGAACATCGACCACTGGCTGCAAGAGCTGCAGAGCCTTCGGAGGAAGGCGGGATGACGGGGGAACGCGTGCCGGACACGATGGAACGACTCGGTCCCTACCGCCTGCTACGCCGCCTCGGCGAGGGAGGCATGGGGGTGGTCCACCTCGGGCTCGACGAGGAGGGCAGGCAGGTCGCCGTCAAGGTCCTCCACCCGCACGTGGCCGCGGACCTCAAGGCCCGCGACCGGCTGACCCGCGAGGTCGAGACCATGCGCCGGGTGCGCAGCCCGCGGGTCGCCGAGGTGCTGGACGCCCGGCTCACCGGCCGCCAGCCGTACATCGTGACGCGGTTCGCGCCGGGCCGCACGCTCGAAGAGATCGTGCTGACGGACGGCCCGCTGTCCGCGCAGCAGGTCATCCGCCTGGCGCGGGGGCTGTCCGAGGCGCTGATCGCCATCCACAACGCCGACGTGATCCACCGCGACCTCAAGCCGGCCAACGTCATGGTGGTCAACGGCGACCCGCTGGTCATCGACTTCGGCATCGCCCACCTGGTGAACGCCACCCGGCTCACCCAGACCGGCATGTTCGTCGGCACCCCCGGCTACCTCGCGCCCGAGATCATCAGGGACGAGGAGATCACGCAGGCCGCGGACGTGCACGCGCTGGCCGCCACGGTGTTCTTCGGCGCCACCGGCCGGCCGCCGTTCGGCACCGGTTCGTTCGAGTCGGTCTGCTACAACATCATGGAGGGCCGGGCCGACGTCGAGCGGGCACCCGGCTGGCTGCGCGGCTGGCTCCACTCCGCCCTCGCGGTGAACGCCTCCGCGCGGCCGGACGCGTACGGGCTGCTGTCGCGGTCCCGGGCGCTGGACCCCAGCGTCACCGCCTTCCAGGAGTCCCCGCCGCGCACCGACCAGCCCGGCCACACCCGCCGGATCGACCCCGCCGGCCCGGACGCGGCCCCGTACGGAAGCCCCCGCCCGCCCGGCGGCGTGCCGGACGGCACCCGGGTGCTCGACGGCGCCGCCTCCCCGAACGGCGCGGGCGACGACCTGCCGCCCACCAAGCGCACCCGGCCCGTGTACGAGGACAGCTACTCCGACCTGCTGCCCCCCGTGCAGTACGCCGAGCCGCCCGACCGGCCGAAGCGCAGCCGCGCGGAGAGGCCCGCCGCGGGAGCGGTCCCGGCCGCCCCGCCGCCCGCCCCGGCCTACCCCCCGCCGCCCTACGGCCCGCCGCACGGGCACGCCCCGGCGCCGTACGCCGACCAGCGCGTCGCCGGATACCCGCCGCCCCCGCCGTCCGGGCGCCCCACGCCGGTGGCCCCGCCGCACCAGCCCCGGCCGCACGTGCCGCCGCAGCCCGCCGAACGCGAGCCGCGCCAGCCGTACCGAACCGGGCATCCCCTGCTCGCGGCCCTGCTGCTCGTCATCGCGGTCTCCGGGGCCCGCATGCTGCCCGTGCTGGTCGGCTCGCTGATGGTCGTGCTCGCGCTGTGCCTTCGGGTCGGGGAGTACCTGTGGGGCGACCTGGCGCAGCGGCGCTCGATCAGGGGCAGCAGCCCGAGCGACCCGCTGCTCGCCGTGCTCGGCACGCCGTGGGCGCTGGTCAAGGCGGCGTTCGCCACGTTGCTGGCCACTCCGGTGGCCCTGATGTTCGGGGTGCTCGTCTGGGGCGGGCTGTACTACGCGGCCGGGTTCCGGGACACCGGGTCCGGCGGCGACTCCGCCGCCGCGTGGGGCGCCGCGGCGTTCGTCGCGGGCCTGTTCCTGCTGCCCGGCGGTGGCAAGCCGCGCAAGGCGGTGGCGCGCAGCCTCACCGCGGTGATCCGCAGCCCCGGGGCGGGCATGGTCGTGACGATCATCGTGGGCACGGTGGCGTTCCTGGCCGTGGCGACCGCGCTGAACACCATCCCCTCGTGGGTGCCCTGGCGCCCGCCGTCGGACGCGATCAGCGCGCTCGGGCAGTCGGCCAGGGACAGCGCCATGGGAGTGATCGGCGGCCTGCTGAAAGACCTGCTCGGCCGCAACGGCTTCGGGTTCTTCCCGTTCGGGAGGTGATACCGCCGTTTCCCCGCACGTGACCGTGGAAAGGTGAGGGGAACAGGCGGGCCGGAAGGAGTCGCATTGGGCGTGCCTACGGCGGACCGGCTGGGGCCCTACCGGCTGCTGTCCCGGCTCGGGGCCGGGGGGTTCGGCGAGGTGCACCTCGCGCTGGACCCCGAGGGCCGTACGGTCGCGGTGAAGGTGCTGCACCCGCACGTCGCCGCGGACGAGACCGCGGTCGCGCGGCTGGCCAGGGAGGTCGAGACCATGCGGCGGGTGCGCGGGGCGCACATCGCCGAGATCCTCGACGCCTCGCTGGAGGGCACCCGGCCGTACATCGTCACGCGGTACGTCCAAGGGCGCTCCCTGGCCGCGCTGCTGGCGGGCGGGGAGCCGCTGCGGGGAGGCGACCTGATGCGGCTGGCCCGGGGGCTGGCCGAGGCGCTGGCGGCGATCCACGGCGCGGGGGTGGTGCACCGCGACCTCAAGCCCGCGAACGTGATCATCGCGGACGGGGAGCCGTACGTCATCGACTTCGGCATCGCCTACGCGCTGGACTCGGCGTCGGTGACCGCGTCGGGGGCGGTGCTGGGCACGCCCGGCTACCTGGCGCCGGAGGTGCTTGAGGGCGGGAGCGTCGGGCCGGAGGCCGATGTGTTCTCGCTCGGCGCCACGCTGGCGTACGCCGCGTCGGGCCGCCAGCCGTACGGCACCGGCCCGGCGTCCGCGGTGGCCTACCGCGTCGTGCACCACCCGCCGGACCTCGGCGAGGTGCCCGCCTGGCTGGCCCCGCTGCTGGAGGAGTGCCTGCGGACGGCCCCCGCGGAGCGGCCGACGGCGGAACGGCTGTGCGCCAGGCTGGGGACGGTCGCGCCGCCGCCCATGGAGCCGCGGCGGGCCGCGGGCGGGGACGAGCCCACGACGATGGAGTGGCGGCCGGCCCGCGCCCGGGACGAGCGCGCGTCGTCGACCTCGGTGGAGGAGGCGCGGGCGCGGCACCGGGAGAAGGTACGTAGGCGCTGGGTGGTGTCCACAGGGGTGGTGGCGGGTCTGGCCGCCGCCGCGGCCGAGGCGTACGTGCCGGAGGTGGCGTTGCTGCTGCTGTCGGTGTACGGCGTCGGGGTGCTGGTGGACGCGGGGGTCGGGCTGGCGGCCGGCACGCGGGCGCGCGCGGTGTTCGACCTGGTCAGCGGGGCGGGTACCGTCGGTCTGTACGCCTTGCTGAGCACGGTGTTCAGCCCCTTCACCCTGTTGCTCGCGCTGGCGACCGTGCTTGTCGTGCTGGTGATGGTGGCCTTCGCGGGGTGAGGCCGCGGTCTGGAATAATGTTCGGTATAGGGTGGCCGGGAGAGTGGTGATCCGCCGCGGCGGGTCCGGACGCCCGGCCCGCTCGCGGGATCCGTAAGCTACTGTCGAGTAACATGAGGCGAGACGCGCGCGTACCCCGCGCGCGCGGACGAAACGGCGCCCGAGCGCCTGGGATACGGGAGGTCGGCCACCGGCCATGAACATCGTCGTCTGCGTGAAGCAGGTCCCCGACACGGCGACCGAGCGCAAGCTGAGGTCCGATGACAACACGCTCGACCGTGACGCCGCGGACGGCGTCATCAACGAATTGTGCGAATACGCCGTCGAAGAGGCCCTCAAGGTCAAAGAGGCCCACGGCGGCGAGGTGACCGTCCTCACCATGGGTCCGGCCAGGGCCACGGACACGATCCGCAAGGCCCTCGCCATGGGCGCCGACAAGGCCGTCCACCTGGTGGACGACGCCCTGCACGGCTCCGACGCCCTGTCCACGTCGTACGCCCTGGCGGAGACGCTGAAGCGGATCGGCTTCGACCTGGTCATCCTCGGCTCGGAGTCCACCGACGCGCGCACCGGCATGCTCGCCGCCATGCTCGCCGAGCGGCTCGGCGTGGCGCAGCTCACCCTCGCGTCCAAGGTCGACATCGACGGGACGTCCGTGACGATCCAGCGGGTCACCGACTACGGGTACGACCGGGTCCAGGGCACACTGCCCGCCGTCGTGTCCGTGGTGGAGAAGATCAACGAGCCGCGTTACCCGTCGTTCAAGGGCATCATGGCCGCCAAGAAGAAGCCGGTCGAGACCCTCGGCGTCGCGGACGCCGGGCTCGACGCCGGGCAGGTGGGGCTGGCCGCGGCCTGGAGCGAGGTGGCCGAGTTCGCCGTGGCGCCGCCGCGGGCCGCGGGGACGATCGTCAAGGACGAGGGCGACGGCGGGAGCAAGACCGCCGACTTCCTCGCGTCGAAGAAGTTCATCTGAGGAGTGACCGATGACTGAGATTCTGGTTCTCGTCGAGCACGTCGACGGCGCGGTCAAGAAGGTCACTCTGGAGCTGCTGACGCTGGCCCGCACCCTGGGCTCGCCGTCGGCGGTGTGGGCGGGGCCGGGATACTCCCCGGACGCCCAGGCCAGGCTGGCCGAGTACGGCGCCGAGAAGATCTACGTCGCGGACGCCGGCGAGCTGGCCGACCACGTCGTCGCGCCCAAGGCCGAGCTGCTCGCCCAGCTGATCTCCGCCGCCGCCCCCGCCGGGGTGCTGGTGGCGGCCACCGCCGAGGGCAAGGAGGTCGCCGGGCGACTGGCGATCAAGACCGACTCCGGCGTCATCACCGATGCCGTGGGCCTTGGCGAGGGCTTCGTCGCCGAGCAGTCCATCTTCGGCGGCGGCGTCAACGTCAAGTCCCGCGTCCGCAAGGGCACCCCCATCGTCGCCGTCCGCCCCAACTCCACCGCACCCCAGCCCGTGGCCGGCGCCGGTGCCGAGGAGCGCGTGGAGGTGGCCCTGTCCGACGTCGCCAAGGCGGCCCACGTCGTCGAACGCGTCAAGCAGGAGAAGGGCGCCCGCCCCGAGCTCACCGAGGCCTCCATCGTGGTCTCCGGCGGCCGCGGCGTGGGTTCCGCCGAGAACTTCGCCGTGATCGAGAAACTGGCCGACTCCCTAGGCGCCGCCGTAGGCGCCTCCCGAGCCGCCACCGACGCCGGCTGGTACCCCCACCAGTTCCAGGTAGGCCAAACCGGCAAAACGGTCTCCCCCCAGCTCTACATCGCCGCCGGCATCTCCGGCGCCATCCAGCACCGCGCCGGCATGCAGACCGCCAAAACCATCATCGCCATCAACAAGGACCCCGAAGCCCCCATCTTCGAACTGGCCGACTTCGGCGTAGTAGGCGACCTCCACCAGGTAGTCCCCCAACTAACCGAAGAGGTCGAAAAGCGCCGCTAGCTCCAGCGCCCCCGGCCCCGCCGAACCGACCCCGGTCCGGCGGGGCCACCGCGTCTCCGGCCTTCGGTACCCACCTCTCCCGATCCCTGGATGCTCATCCCAACCGGCGCCGCGACGGCGGGAGGCAGCACGGCGAAGTCGGCGCCGCCGTACGGCGGACAACCCGGCGTGTGTGCGGCGCCGGTGAAATGGTCCTCGCGGAGGCCGCGCTCCGCGCGAAAGCCGCAAGGGCTGTGCTTATACGGGGGACACCCCCGCACCCCCGAGCCTGCCGGCCCGTCCCTTTCCCGCCGCCTTGGCTCCGCCCTCGAACATCGCTGGTGACGTCCCCTGAGAATTAGGGCGATCTTCGCCCCTGCCACAAGGATCAGTGGTGACGAGCACCGGAGGCGGCACACGCCGGATGCGCGCCGTACGACGGCGCCGATTCCGCCGTACCACGTCCCGCCGACCCGGCGCCGACAGAACACACCCCTGCGAGCGCGAGTTCCGCGCTTCGCGGAGCTCTCCCGGGGCGTCGGCACGCCGCCCACCCCGGCCGTCCCCGCGCTGGTCGGCTGGGGCGTTTCCACGCCGATCGCCCGGGGTGTTCCTGCGTCGGCCAGCGGGACGTCCCCGCACTAAGGATCAGTGGTGGCGAGGGCCGGAGGCGCCAGACGCCGGGTGAGCGCCGTACGACGCCGCCGTGTTCGCCGTACCACGTCCCGCCGACCCGGCGCCGACAGAACACGCCCCTGCCAGCGCGTGGCCCCGCTTCGCGGAGCCTGGCCGGGGCGTCGGCACGCCGCCCACCCCGGCCGTTCCCGCGCCGGTCGGCTGGGATGTCCCTGCGCTGATTGGCTGGGGTGTCCCTGCGCCGGTCGCCTGGAGCGTCCCTGCGCTGAGCACCCGGGCTGTCACTGCGCTGGTCACTGGGGACGTCCCCGTGCCGAGCGCCTTGGGTGTCGGTAGGACGAGCGCCTTGGGTGTCAGTACCCCGGTACTCCGGGACGCCGTCACGCCAGTCGGCTGAGGTGCCGGCGTGCCGTGATCGGTGGGGCGGCGGAGACGGGTGCGGCGGAGGGAGGAGGTGGGGCGGGGGGAGGGGGTGGGGAGGAAGTGGGCGGTTAGGGCGGTGGCTAGGCCTAGGGCGATGGTTATGGTTAGGGCGGTGCGTAGGGAGGTGGTGTGGGTGAGCATGCCGATCACTACGGGGCCCAGGAGGAGGCCGGCGTAGCCCATGGCGCCGGTCTGGGCGATGGCGGGGCCGGGGGTGCGGGTGGCGGCGCCGGCCAAAGAGAGGGCCATGGGGGAGATCGTGGCTACGGAGAGGCCGATCAGGACCATTCCGGCGATGGCGATCACTATCGACGAGGTGGTCAGGACCACCGCGAAGGCGGCGGCGGTGGCCAGGCCGGAGGCCATGATCAGGCGGCGGGCGCCGACGCGGGAGCGCAGGCGGTCGCCGGCCAGGCGGGACACCAGCATGCCCGCCTCGAAGATCGGGTAGCCGATCGCGGCGACGGCCTCGGGGGCGCCGATGGTGTCGCGCAGGTACAGGCCGTTCCAGTCGGCGACGGCCCCCTCCACCATGAAGGCGGCGAAGGCGATCACGCCGAGCAGGTAGACGACGGGAGGCAGACGACGGCGTCCCTCCTCGGCGGAGGGGGCGGCGGCCAGGTCGGGCAGGTACGTCCGGCTGAGCAGGAACGAGGCGGGGATGGCCGCCGCGGCGACCAGTGCCAGGTTGGCGGTGAACGACATGCCGAACGAGATGGCGACCGTGCCGAGCACACCGGCGGACATGGCGCCGACGCACCACCCGGCGTGCATGCCGTTCATCAGCGGCCGGCCGTAGGCCCGCTCCACCGTCGCGCCCTGGGCGTTCATCGCCACGTCCACCGTGCCGAAGAACATGCCGAACAGCGCGGACGCCGCCACGACCAGCGGGTACGACGGCGCCGCCGCCACCGCGAGCAGCGAGACCGCGCACAGCGGCGCCCCGATCCGCAGCACCGCGCCGCTGCCCACCCGGGCCATCACCCCGCGCATGGCCTGCATCGCCACCAGGGCCCCAAGACCCCAGGCGAGCAGGACCACGCCCATCGACGCCTCGGATATGCCGAGTTTGTCGGTGAGGGCGGGAATGCGCACGGTATACGTGCCACACACCAGTCCGGCGAGAACAAAAGTGAGGATCACCCCGTACCGGGCGGTCCTCAGGGCGCGGCTCATCAGCGTTTCCTTTCAAGATCTTCGGGGCGGCCCGCAGTGCGCGGGCATGCGGCGTCATCACACGCCGGAGGGGGTGTACGGCATGCGTGCGTGACGAAACAGACGTGAGGTGAAAAGGGAGAAGGACGCGGACGGGACCGAGGTCAGACCGTCACGCGGGCAGGAGGGCGCAGAGCCTGCGGTGCAAGTCTTCGTACTGGGACTCGTCGTAGAAGCCGGGGTCGTGTGTCGCCACTTCCCACAGCCCCTCACAGGCCAGCCGGACGATCCGGGCCGCCATCGGGTCCGGCTCGTCGGCCAGGCCCTCCCGATGCCAGCGCGCCATGGCCTCGCGTAACGGGGCGAGCAGGTCGGGATCGCCCGCCGCGCCGGTCACCACGGCCCAGCGTCTCAGCCGTCCGCTCCGGACGGCGAGGAATGTCGCCGCGAGGTAAGCCCGCGTGTAGGAACGCTCGTCCTGCGCGGCCACCAGCTCGTCGAAATCGCGGACGAGCCGCTCGATCAAGCCTCTGATCAGGGCTTCCTTGGTGCTGAAGTGATAGAGAAGACCGCCTTTGCTCACGCCGGCGCGCTCGGCCACGGCCGACAGCGTGAGGCACGGGGCCCCCTGCTCGGCCAGCAGCGTCTCCGCGGCGTTCAAAAGCTCATCTTTTCTCACACCCGTTACTATACCGGCCGGACGGTACAGGGGGCAAAGTGGGTACTCTTGAGTACGCCATGGCTTATCTCGACCACGCGGCGACCACGCCCATGCTCCCCGAGGCGATCGAGGCGATGACCGCACAGCTCGTGCGGGTCGGCAACGCCTCGTCACTCCACTCTGCCGGCCGCCGCACCCGCAGAGTCGTCGAGGAGTCCCGCGAGACCATCGCCGGCGCCCTCGGCGCTCGCCCGAGCGAGGTGGTCTTCACCGCCGGCGGAACCGAGGCCGACAACCTCGCCATCAAGGGCCTGTACTGGGCCGGGCACGCCGCCACCGGAGCCGACCGCGTGCTGATCAGCGCGGTGGAACACCACGCCGCCCTGGACCCCGCCCACTGGCTCGCCGACCGCCAGGGCGCCTCGGTGGAGTCCCTGGAGGTGGACGAGTACGGCAGAGTCCACCCCGAGACCCTGCGCGCCGCCATCGAGCGCGACCCCGGGCGGGTGGCGCTGGTCAGCGTCATGTGGGCCAACAACGAGGTCGGCACCGTCCAGCCGGTCGCCGAACTGGCCGCCATCGCCGCCGAGCACGGCATCCCTTTCCACACCGACGCGGTCCAGGCCGTCGGGAAGCTCCCCGTGTCGTTCGCCGAGTCCGGCGTGGCCGCGCTCACCGTGTCCGGCCACAAGCTCGGCGGCCCGATGGGCGTCGGCGCGCTGCTGCTGGCCCGCGGCGTCGACCCGGTCCCCGTGCTGCACGGCGGCGGCCAGGAGCGCGAAGTCAGGTCGGGCACCCTGGACACCCCCGCCATCGCCGGCTTCGCGGCGGCCGTGCGCACGGCCGTGGAGCGCCGCGACGAGAACGTCGCCCACCTGCGCTCCCTGCGGGACCATCTGATCGCCGGAGTCCGCGCGGCGGTCCCCGACGTGATCCTCAACGGCCACCCCGACGACCGCCTCCCCGGCAACGCCCACTTCTCCTTCCCCGGCTGCGAAGGCGACGCGTTGCTGATGCTCCTGGACGCCAAGGGCATCGAGTGCTCCACCGGCTCGGCCTGCTCGGCGGGCGTCGCCCAGCCGTCCCACGTCCTGCTCGCCATGGGCTCGGACGCCGTCCGCGCGAGAGGCTCCCTGCGCTTCTCCCTCGGCCACACCTCCACCCTGGCCGACGTGGACCGCCTGCTGGAGGTCCTCGGCCCGGTCGTCGAACGCGCCCGGCGCGCCGGGGTCGGCTGAACCCAAGCCGGCGTCGGCCACGCCGGTCGCGCGAAACCGGCCAGCCGGTTCTCGGCGGCCGGGTTTCGGGCTTTGTCGTCTAGAAGATCACGTCGAAGGCGGACCAGTTGTTGCTGATGTTCTCGCCGGTGCCGCTGGCGAAGCCGCCGGTGCCGTTGCCTCGGTAGAGGTGGAGGTCTTTTGTGGTGGCGTTGCGGGCGAGGATGTCGGTCTTTCCGTCGCCGTTGAAGTCGCCGGGGGAGAAGATGGTGTCGAAGGCGGACCAGTTGTTGCTGATGTTCTCGCCGGTCCCGCTGGCGAAGCCACCCGAGCCGTTGCCCCGGTAGAGGTGCAGATCCTTCGTGGTGGCGTTGCGTGCCAGGATGTCGGCGTTTCCGTCGCCGTTGAAGTCGCCGGGGGAGAAGATGGTGTCGAAGGCGGACCAGTTGTTGCTGATGTTTTCGCCGGTGCCGCTGGCGAAGCCGCCTGAGCCGTTGCCTCGGTAGAGGTGGAGGTCTTTTGTGGTGGCGTTGCGGGCGAGGATGTCGGCGTTTCCGTCGCCGTTGAAGTCGCCGGGGGAGAAGATGGTGTCGAAGGCGGACCAGTTGTTGCTGATGTTTTCGCCGGTGCCGCTGGCGAAGCCGCCTGAGCCGTTGCCCCGGTAGAGGTGCAGATCCTTTGTGGTGGCGTTGCGTGCCAGGATGTCGGTCTTTCCGTCGCCGTTGAAGTCGCCGGGGGAGAAGATGGTGTCGAAGGCGGACCAGTTGTTGCTGATGTTCTCGCCGGTGCCGCTGGCGAAGCCGCCTGAGCCGTTGCCCCGGTAGAGGTGCAGATCCTTCGTGGTGGCGTTGCGGGCTAACACGTCGGCGTTCCCATCACCGCTGAAGTCACCGCCGGCGCCGCCGTCCTCGACGATGTTGTTGTAGCGGATCGGGCGGTAGTCCTGCATGCTCGACCAGGACTCGCTGCCGACCTGGCCGTGGGAGTTCGTGCTCGGCCCCTTGGCCCAGTCGTTCTGCCAGCCGTCGCCGTCCGGGTCGGCGCCGCCGTTCAGGGAGTACGTCCAGGCGCCCTGGCTGTGGTCGGCGGAGTTCTTCCACCGGGCGAACAGCTCCATGTGCCCGTCCTTGAGGATGGCGTCCCCCGGCCGAAGATCGTGCAGGCTCGACAGGTAGCGCTTGCCGGACCAGCCCGCGAAATCGGAGGTGCTGTTCCCTCCCTTGCCGGAGTTCGCCGTGATGTGCCAAGCCATGGACACCAGCCCGGAACAGTCGGGCCCGTACCTGTGCGACCCGTCCACATCGGTGACAAGCGTGTTGGACCGGCGCGTCAGGTTGTACTGAACGTTGCGGCTCACCCAGTTCTGCGCCCGAGTAAGCACCTCAGAACGTGTGATGGGCCCGCCGGCGGTACTCGCCGCGCTCGCGTGGTTCCTCTTCATGCCCACGTCGAGGGCGACGAGGGCGAACATGGCGGTGACGAGCGCCGCGAATATGGCGACGGCGCGGAACAAGGTCAGGCGGATGGCTGATTGGTACATGGCTGCTTTCCTTAGGGATTCCTGTGGGTGGAAGACCGATACGCGTCGCTGCGGATCCTCTGGAAGTTCTCGATAGAGCGACCGGCCGTTCAGAAGATCATGTCGAAGGCGGACCAGTTGTTGCTGATGTTTTCGCCGGTGCCGCTGGCGAAGCCGCCGGTGCCGTTGCCTCGGTAGAGGTGGAGGTCTTTTGTGGTGGCGTTGCGGGCGAGGATGTCGGTCTTTCCGTCGCCGTTGAAGTCGCCGGGGGAGAAGATGGTGTCGAAGGCGGACCAGTTGTTGCTGATGTTTTCGCCGGTGCCGCTGGCGAAGCCGCCGGAGCCGTTGCCTCGGTAGAGGTGGAGGTCCTTTGTGGTGGCGTTGCGTGCCAGGATGTCGGCGTTTCCGTCGCCGTTGAAGTCGCCGGGGGAGAAGATGGTGTCGAAGGCGGACCAGTTGTTGCTGATGTTTTCGCCGGTGCCGCTGGCGAAGCCGCCTGAGCCGTTGCCTCGGTAGAGGTGGAGGTCTTTTGTGGTGGCGTTGCGGGCGAGGATGTCGGCGTTTCCGTCGCCGTTGAAGTCGCCGGGGGAGAAGATGGTGTCGAAGGCGGACCAGTTGTTGCTGATGTTTTCGCCGGTGCCGCTGGCGAAGCCGCCGGTGCCGTTGCCGCGGTAGAGGTGGAGGTCTTTTGTGGTGGCGTTGCGTGCCAGGATGTCGGTCTTTCCGTCGCCGTTGAAGTCGCCGGGGGAGAAGATGGTGTCGAAGGCGGACCAGTTGTTGCTGATGTTCTCGCCGGTCCCGCTGGCAAAGCCACCCGAACCGTTGCCCCGGTAGAGATGCAGATCCTTCGTGGTGGCGTTCCGCGCTAACACGTCGGCGTTCCCGTCACCGCTGAAATCGGTGCGTGAGAGCCCGCCCGAGACGGTGTCCACGATGATCTGCGCGTCGCCGGCCTGCGGCTGGTACCGGTCCGGGTAGGCCGAGACCTGGACCGCCTGGCAGACCTCGCCGATGGGGGCCGTCCGCCAGGAACCGTTCGGATACTTCGACTGCATCTTGTTCAGGAACGCGCTCGTCGCCCAGGTCGGATTGAGACGCTGAGCCCTGGTGCCCCAGGACGCCCGCTGCTGGAACAGCCCCAGGCTGTCGTGGTCGAGTTCCTCGCTGATGTTGTCGATGCTGCTCTCGACGATCGTCGTGGTGATCGCGATCACGGCGGCCCGCGAGTGCAGGCCCCTGTCGGCGACCGCTTTGATCACCATCCGGGCGCACGACACCCGGTACGCCGACATGTAACCGCGCATCTTCGCCCTGAGCTTGCCGTTCAACTCCGCGGCGAGGCGGGCGTCGGCGGACGTGGGCCCGGCGGGGTCGCACGCCGCGAGGGCCCGCGCCGCGTTGACGTCACTGGCTTTCGGCGAGGGCGTGGGGTCGGCCGCCGCGGCGGTGGGGAAGGCTAATATCAGCCCTGTCGAGATCGCCGCTACCAGACCGGCGGGCCGCTTGGCGTTTCGCGGTGCCCGGCGGGGCCGTGCGTGCGGAGGGTTCATAGAAGTCGTTCCTCTCGGTATCGGTCGAGACAAACGAAACTCCGACGTGCTCCAAATTCTCTGCAAGATCGCTGTAACTCACTGAAGTGATAGGCCCCGCCGCCCCGTGGGCCGGGAGAAACGCCTGGTCCACCCGCGGACGGCTCATTCAGGCGTCCGGCGGAGGTATGACCGCCCAATCAAGATCGCGGCAGGTGAAGCGAATGACTTCGCGCCGTCGCGCGAATCGGTAAAGTATCCATTCGCTGGAGACTCGACGGGTCAAATGAGGAGCCGGAGCCATGGCGTCACCGCGGGACGGGTACACCATCGGGCAGCTCTCCCGGATGTCCGGTCTGCCGGTGAAGACGATCCGTTTCTACTCCGACGCCGGTGTGCTGCCCGAGCGGGAGCGCACGTCGGCCGGGTACCGCGTGTACGGCGAGGACGACCTGGCGCGGCTGGAGCTGGTGCGGGCGCTGCGCGACATCGGGGTCGATCTGGCCACCATCCGGTCGCTGGGGGAGCGAGACCTCAAGCAGGTGCTCATGCTGCACCTGCGCACCGTGGAGACCCAGCTCAAGAACCTCCAGCGGACCAGGGCGGTGCTGCGGGCGACCCTTGACAAGGGGGATCCGTCGGAGGGCGATCTGCGCAGGCTCAACACCCTCGGGCGGCTCGGGGCGGCCGAGCGGGCGGCGCTGCTGGACTCGTTCGTCGCCGAGGTGGGCGGGGGCAACCGGGCCCGCGAGCAGTGGCTGACGGGGCTGCGTGAGGCGATGGTGCCCGACCTGCCCGCCGAGCCCACCTCGCGTCAGCTGGACGCCTGGCTGGAGCTGGTGGAGCTGATGGCCGACGAGGACTACCGGGCCAGCCTGCGCCGCCAGAGCGAGGAGTTCTGGGAGAAGCAGGAGCGGGAGGGGCCGACCGATCTGGAACGGTGGCGAGACGACAACCAGGTGGTCGCGGACACCGTGCTCGCCGCCATAGAGGACGGCGTGGACCCCGCCTCGCCGGAGGCCGTGCCGGTACTGGAGAAGGTGATCACCCTGCTCGCCGGCATGCACGGCACCGAGGACGGACCGGAGCACCGCCGGGCCCTGGCGCGGGCGTACAAGGAGCACGACCCGCGCGCCACCCGCCAGTGGGAACTCGCCGCGATCATCACCGGCGCCCCATGGCCACACCCACAGACCGCCGCCCACGACTGGATCGGCAAGGCCCTCCGCGCTCACACCTGACGGCGCGCACTTCAGCAGATCGACGAGAAAGAGGCCGCCAACCTGGCCGAATTCACCGAAGCGGGCCTCGGCGAAGGTGACGCCGCAACCTCTGGAGGACTCTCATGGCCACCAAGACCCACGCCTACATCTCCGAAATCCGCGCCCAAGGCCGCGAAGAGGGCCGCGAAGAGGGCGTGGTCGTGGGTGCGGCCAAGTCCATATTGCTGGTGCTGGAGGGGCGTGGTCTTGCGGTGACAGAAGAGCAGCGGTGAGGTGGGCCGTCAACGTTCAGGTGGTGGGCGGGGCGCCGGGGGTGCGGGGAAAGGTAGTCTCGAAGGGTTATGAGTCTTCGTGTGCTTGCCGCCATGTCGGGCGGTGTCGATTCCGCGGTGGCGGCGGCCCGGGCGGCTGAGGCCGGGTATGACGTGACCGGGGTTCATCTCGCCTTGTCGTCCAATCCTCAGTCGTATCGGACCGGGGCGCGGGGGTGTTGCACGCTGGAGGACTCCCGGGACGCGCGGCGGGCGGCCGACGTGATCGGGATTCCGTTCTATGTGTGGGACATGGCGGAGCGGTTCCACCGGGACGTGGTCGAGGACTTCGTCAGTGAGTACGCGGCGGGGCGCACCCCGAACCCCTGCCTGCGCTGCAACGAGAAGATCAAGTTCACGGCCGTGCTGGACCGGGCGGTGGCGCTCGGGTTCGACGCGGTGGTCACCGGGCATCACGCGCGGCTGGACGACGGGGTGCTGCGGCGCAGCGTGGACTCCGGCAAGGACCAGTCGTACGTGCTCGGGGTGCTGACCCGTGAGCAGCTCGGACGGGCGATCTTCCCGCTGGGCGATTCGACCAAGGCCGAGGTGCGGGTCGAGGCCGCCGCGCGTGGGCTCACCGTCGCCGACAAGCCCGACAGCCACGACATCTGCTTCATCGCGGACGGCGACACCCGCGGCTTCCTGGCCGAGCGGCTCGGGTCCGAGCCCGGCCCGATCGTGGACGAGTCCGGCGAGGTCGTCGGCGGGCACAACGGGGCCTATGGCTTCACCGTCGGGCAGCGCAAGGGGCTGCGGATCGACCGGCCCACCCCTGACGGCCGTCCTCGTTACGTCCTGTCCATCGAGCCGGTGTCCAACACGGTGACGGTGGGGCCCCGCTCGGCCCTGGCGGTCTCCTCGATCGTGGCGGAGCGCCCGGTCTGGAACGGCCCCGCCGCTGAGCCGCACCAGCCTCTGGCGTGCCAGGTCCAGCTGCGTGCCCACGGCGAGGTGTACGGGTGCCGGGTGCAGCTGTCCGGCGACGAGCTGCACATCCAGCTCGACACCCCGGCGACGGGTGTGGCGGCGGGCCAGGCGGCCGTCCTCTACGACGGCGACACCGTCATCGGCTCCGCCACCATCACCTCCTCGTCCTGAGCCCTGGCCCCCGGGCGCTCAGGGCAGGGTGACGCTCTCGCCGGGCTTGAGGCGGCGGAAATCGCCTGCCTGGTCCTTGCCGCGGCGCTCCAGGATGCTGTCGACCAGGAACAGCCCGATGTCGTTGTACAGGCCGTCGTGGATCGAATAGGCCCGCCGAGGGGCGACCTCACGCAGGTAGTCGACGTACTCGGAGGCCTTGAGCCATGGTCCCGTGGTGGGCGTGAGCAGCGTGCCCACCGGGACACTCGGCACGGTGAACGCGTCGCCGGGGTGGAACACCTCGCCGTCCACCAGGAAGCCGATGTTCGGCACCACCGGCATGTCGAACGCGACACGCGCGTGGTCCCGCCCGAGCACCCCGACCTCGAACCCGGCCGCGCTGAACGAGTCCCCTTCCCCCACGACGTTGACCTTCGTGCTGAGCCCTTCCAGCTGCGCGGCCACCGCCCCGCACGTCCAGATCTGCACCTGAGGCCCCAGCGCGGCCAGACGCTTGACCTCCAGATGGTCGAAGTGCTCATGCGTGATCAGGACGGCGTCCGCCCCGTCCAGCGCCGACTCCTCGGTGAGCCCGCCGGGATCGATGACCAGCGTGGCCCCGTCCTTCTCCAGCCGCACGCACGCGTGCCCATGTTTGGTGAGCTTCATACCTCCCATCATGACCCGCATCACCTCACCACTCCCATCCGCCACCCGATCCCAGCCGCGGAAATACTGGACCGCGGACAGGAAAGCGGACGGGGGATCCTGAAGACCGGACGGCGGATCCCGGACTCCAGGCCGCGTTACCACATCTCGGCCCGAGGGGCCTCGCTCTGTCCACAGCCCCGTCGTTCGTCCACAGGGCGGGGACCGGCGGGTGCCGCCGGTCCTAAGCTTCGGGCTGTGAACGACTTTCCCTGGAATACCGCTACGGCGACCGGGGTCGGGTCCCATCCGGGTACCGACCACGTCGAGGCGCTGCGCGTGGTGTTCGGCGAGTTGCCCGACCTGCCCTACCTCCCCGAGTTGCCGGAGCGCGGGGTGGGGGCCGACATGATCGGGCGCACCGCCTCCCTGCTGCTTGAGCTGCCGGTCGAGGTGCAGCCGTCCGGCTGGCGGATGGCCGGCCACCCGGGGCGGGACGCGCGCCGCGCCGGCGATCACCTGTCCCGCGACCTGGACGGGCTGGAGGAGCTCGCGCTGGGCTACGAGGGGCCGCTGAAGATCCAGGTCTGCGGCCCGTGGACTCTCGCGGGCGCCATCGAGCTGCGGTACGGCGACAAGATGCTGGCCGATCCCGGCGCGGTGCGCGACCTCACCGACTCGCTGGCCGAGGGCCTGGCCGCGCACATCACGGCGGTGCGCACCCGGGTGCCGGGCGCGCGGGTGCTCGTCCAGCTGGACGAGCCGGGGCTGCCCGGCGTGCTGGCCGGCGACGTGCCCACCGCCTCGGGCTTCGGGCGGCTGGCCGCGGTGGAGCCGCCACTGGTGGCCGAACGGCTGAGAGCCGTGGTGCCCGCCGACGCCTTCACCGTGATCCACTGCTGCGCCCCCGGCGTGCCGTTCGACGTGCTGAGCTCCACCGGCGCCGGTGGCCTCTCGCTGGACCTCGGCCTGCTGCGCCGCCGCGACGAGGACCACCTCGGCGAGGCCATCGAGGCCGGCACCGCCCTGTTCCTCGGCGTGGTCCCCGGCACCGGAACCCGCCTCCCTGACAAGGGCGTCGTGGCCAAGCCCGCCATCGAGCTCTGGCGCCGCCTGGGCTTCCCCCCCGGCCGCCTGGCCGACCAGGTCGTCCTCACCCCGTCCTGCGGCCTCGCGGGCGCCTCCCCGCCCTACGCCCGCGCCGCGCTCGCCCGCTGCCGCGAGGCGGCCCGGGTCCTGCACGAGGACCCGGAGAGCCATGAGAGCTGACGCCTGGTAGGGGTTGGAATGGTGGGGGTTGTGGGGGGATGGTGGCTATGGCGAGGTTCGTGGAGAAATGTCGGTGCTGGATGGCATGGTAGGAGTAACGATTCCCCAGGTAGAGCGGCTAAGCGGGGGTGCTGGAGCCCGTCGCCGGCCGTAGCGTTCTGCAGGGGGGCGAGCGATGAGGGGAGATGGCATGACTGCTGAGGTGGAGGGCGTTCCGGTGAGTGCGCGGGATCGTCACGCCGAGCTCGCCGAGCTGGCCGACGAGGCCAACTGGCGGTACTACGTGCTCGACGCGCCCACCGTCAGCGATGGGGAGTACGACGCGTGGATGCGCGAGCTGCGTGAGCTGGAGGAGGCGCATCCCAGCCTGCGGACCCCCGATTCACCCACCCAGAAGGTCGGCGCGCCGATCTCCACCGAGTTCGCGCGGGTCAGCCACCTGAGGCGCCTGGAGAGCCTGGACAACGCCTTCAACGGCGCCGACCTCGCCGGCTGGCAGGCGAGGGCCGAGCGGCTGCTGGAGCGAGACCCCGCGCCGTACCTGTGCGAGCTGAAGATCGACGGGCTGGCTATCGCCCTGGTGTACGAGAAGGGCCGCCTGGTCAGGGGCGCCACCCGCGGCGACGGCCGGGTCGGCGAGGACGTGACCCCCAACGTGCGCACCATCGCCAACATCCCGCACCGGCTCACCGGGGACGTGCCGGACCTGCTGGAGGTCCGCGGTGAGGTCTACCTCTCGGTCGAGGGCTTCGAGAGGCTCAACGAGCAGTTGATCGCGTCCGGCAAGCCGCCGTTCGCCAACCCGCGCAACTCGGGGGCGGGCTCGCTGCGGCAGAAGGACCCGCGGATCACCGCCCAGCGGGCGCTGCGCATGATCGTGCACGGCGTCGGCGTCTGGGAGGGCGGGCCGGCGTTCCCGTCCACCCAGTCCGGCGTCTACGAGAAGCTGCGGGACTTCGGGCTGCCGGTCAGCGAGCTGTACAAGGTCCTCGGCGGCCTCACCGAGATCGACGAGTTCGTCGAGTACTACCGGCAGCACCGCCACGACACCGAGTACGAGATCGACGGCGTGGTGGTCAAGATCGACCGCATCGAGCTGCAGCGGCAGCTCGGCTCCACCTCCCGGGCGCCCCGGTGGGCGATCGCCTTCAAGTACCCGCCGGAGGAGGTCAACACCAAGCTCCTGGACATCCAGGTCGGCGTCGGCCGCACCGGCCGTGTCACCCCGTACGGCGTGATGGCGCCGGTGATCGTGGCTCAGTCCACGGTGGAGCGGGCCACGCTGCACAACGCCTCCGAGGTGGCGCGCAAGGGGGTGCTGATCGGCGACACCGTGGTGCTGCGCAAGGCGGGCGACGTGATCCCCGAGATCGTCGGCCCCGTCGCCAGCCTGCGCGACGGTACCGAGCGCGAGTTCGTCATGCCCACCCACTGCCCGGAGTGCGGCACCGAGTTGCGGCACATGAAGGAGGCGGACGTCGACATCCGCTGTCCCAACGCCCGCTCGTGCCCCGCGCAGCTGCGCGAGCGCATCTTCTTCGCGGCGGGCCGGGGCGCGTTCTACATCGAGGGGCTCGGTTACGTCGCGGCGACCGCGCTGACCGCCCCCGAGCCGCCGGAGCAGCCGCCGGTGCGCACCGAGGCCGATCTGTTCGACCTGACCATCGACCAGTTGCTGCCGATCAGATCGGTGGTGCGCGACCAGGACACCGGCCTGCCCAAGACCGACCCGGAGACCGGCCAGCCCAAGATCGTCACGCTCTTCGCCAACATGGACGGCAAGCCCAGCAAGAACGCCGAGCTCATGCTCGCCCAGTTGGAGAAGGCCAAGCAGCAGCCCCTGTGGCGCGTCCTCGTCGCCCTCTCCATCCGCCACGTGGGCCCCACCGCCGCCCAGGCCCTCGCCACGGCGTTCCTCTCCCTGGACCGCATTTTCGGAGCCTCCGAGGAGGAACTCGCCGCGGTGGAGGGCGTGGGCCCCACCATCGCCGCCTCCATCCACGAGTGGTACGCCGAGGACTGGCACCGCGAGATCGTCGACCGCTGGCGCGCCGCCGGCGTCCGCATGGCCGACGATCCCCCCGTGGCCCAGGGCCCGCAGTTCCTCACCGGCCTGACCTTCGTCGTCACCGGCACCCTGGAGGCCTTCACCCGCGACGAGGCCGGCGAGGCCATCACCGGCCGCGGCGGCAAGGTCACCGGCTCGGTCTCCAAGAAGACCAGCTTCCTGGTGGCCGGCGAGAACGCCGGCTCCAAGTACGACAAGGCCGAAAAACTAGGCGTCCCCATCCTCGACGAGGAGTCCTTCCAGACCCTCCTCCAACACGGCCCCGAAGCCGTGACCCCCGCCACGGACCCCGTGACCCCCGCCACGGACCCCGTGACCCCCGCCACGGACCCCGTGACCCCCGCCACGGACCCCGTGACCCCCGCC